>NZ_QHHV01000302.1:0-12089 GCF_003947245.1 Actinoplanes sp. ATCC 53533
CGTACGTCGGCCCACAGTGGTGCCCACTGCAACTCCTTGTCCCACACGTACGGACGCTGGAACAGCGGAATCACGTAGCGGATGTCGTAGCCGAAGATCTCAGCGGGGCTCCGGGTGAACGCCTGCACGGGGGTTCCTTTCCTACCTACGCTGGTGAGCCAAAGTTCTATCGCACGCGACCGGCAGTTCTGTCCCTTCTGGACGCTGTCAGCCTCGCAGTGTCGGCTACCCGTCCTCCTCGACCCAGTCGGGTGGCATTGCCATCGCGGTCCGCAGCTTCGCATCGACCGGAAATTCGTGCAGGATCAGTCGGGTCCGAGCCTCCTCGCGCTCGTCGGCCGTGAACAGCGGCTCGAACCACGGCAGAAGCGCGGCGAACTCGACGCTGTCCACCAACCGCCCAAGCGCGTAGAGCCGCTGGAACCCGTACGAGGTGTGTCGCGGGCTGGCTAGCAGCCGCTTTGTGGCCTGCACCGCGTCGCCAGCCGCATGGACCATCTCGAGGAATTGGGTAGGGTTGTAGCCCAGTTTCCGCAGTGGTGGGATTCCGTCGTGGATGTAGGCGTTGTAGTGGTTGGTGAGCTGCTTCATGTCGTGGCTCATGGGCGCTCCGGGGTTCCGGCCTGGATCTGCCGATCAGTGAGGAACGGGCTGGGTGAACCGTGCCAGAAGATCGCCAGCTCGTCACGGGCCCGGGTGGCAGCCACGAACAACAGCGACCGGTCTCGCTGCCGTTCGCGCTGGTACCTCTTCGGGTCGCTGTCCCGGTAGCGATTGATCATGTGACGCGGCACGTAGCCGTCCGCCATCCCAGCGATGATCATCTTCTGGTATTCGAGGCCCTTGAACCGATGCATGGTGCCGACGTGCACGCCGTCGGCCTGCTTCGGGCCGTCCGGGCCGATCTCGACCGTGGCGATGCCGTCGGCGATCAGTCGGGTGGTCATCTCGTTGGCCAGCTCTCTCGTCGGCAGGCAGACCGCCACGGAGCCGTCCTGCGGCGTACCCCAGTCGGCCAGCTGTTCCGCGATGAGGTTGAGCTCCGCCGCCCAATCTGAGGCACCACGGAAGCGAGGCCGGGCCCCGCGCAGCAGGGAGCGGTAGCCGGCCAGGTCTTCGGAACCGCCGTCGAGGTCGTCATAAACTTCCCCGCTCATGATCTCCAGGGCAGCGGCGAGGATCTGCCTCGTGGTGCGGTAGCTCAGGGTCAGCCGTGACGACCGGCCCCGGATGTTGATCCCAAGGCTGCCTAACGTGACCCGGTTGTCGTAGATGCGCTGGTGGGTGTCGCCGGTGAGGAACATGTCGTCGGGGCCGGGCGGGACCATGGCGCGCAGCATCCGCCAGTGAGCCGCGCTCAGGTCCTGCGCCTCGTCCACCACGACATGCCGGTAGCGGTATTCCCCGGCCGTGGCCCGAGATCCCTCCAGCGCGGCGGCCCGCACCGCGACTTGCCGCCACGTGGTCAGGCCTTGGGCGGTGAGCCAGCGGACGAATCGCTCGGCCAGCTCCCATACCTGGTTGCGTTCCACCCGGTTGAGGTTGCGTCCCCGGTAGGGTCGGCGCGCCCGGAGGTAACCGGCCCGGGTGGTCAGCGCCTGTCCGAGGATGACCTGTTCCCACTCCGCAGCCAGGAAATCGGCGTCCCACCCGGTCTCAGGAACCTCGGCGGCCAGGAACCGGCGCCACAGCTGCGGGGCTTGGTTGTCGTCGACCTTGCGCTTGGGTGCGGCTGGGTCGCCTTCTGTGACCACCCGCGCGGCTACCCGGTCAATGTTGACCACGTCGACGCGCGCGAGAACCTCCTCGCCGGCGAGGGCCACCAGACGGGTACGCAGATCGGCCGCCAGGTTGCGGTTGAAGGTGGTCAACAGCACCACCTGGTCATCGCCCGGGGGCAGGGCCCGCACCAGGTGGGCGACCCGATGCAACGCCACGATCGTCTTGCCGGTGCCAGGACCGCCGCCGACCCGCGCCGGGCCGCTGTAGCGGCGTTCGACCAGCCGGCGCTGTGTCGGGTGTAGGAAGATCTGCCAACGTTCGAACGACTCCGCCAGGATGAAGTTGAGCGCCTCGTCATCGGTGGTCACCAGCGTCGCTGGCCGCCGCACCGCCGCCTCGAAGTCGTCGGTGTCGATCACCTCGGCTACCTGAACCGGCCGAGTTACCTGTTCCAGCACGTCTTGAAAAGACTTGCCGTCGAACAAGGCGAAGAGCACATCGACCGTCAGCTGCGGCGCCCGGTCGACCAACTCAAGCAATTCGTCTTCGCTGGTCAGCTGCCGGATCCGGGGGAGCAGCGGCTCGGCGACGCCCAGCTCGACCAGTTGGGCGTCGGTGTGGGCGGCGAACAGCCTCGTCTGCTCCGGCTGCCCGGCCAGTGCTCGACCGACGATGCTGTCGCCAACCGGTTGCGTGTCGATCGGGTGGAGGTCCATCACCTCGATGCCGCCGGTGACTCGGTTGATCCGGTACGCGTATCGGTCCAGGTTGGCGTAGACGGCGCTGCGATGCTCCACACCGACCAGCAGGTAGTCCCGTTCCCCAATGTGCAGCATCAGTGCCCGCAAGTCTCGCTTGACCCGGGCCGCCATCAGCCGGGTGTCGCCCCGCAGTGACTTGAGGTCCAGTCCCGGTTGGTCAGGGTTGGCGCGGAACTTGTGCATGAACTCGTAAACCGCGCCGATGTCCGGCCGGGACAGCTTCATGATCTCTTTCTCGGCACGTTCCAGCACCTGGAGCTTTACGGCCGCGCTCATCCGGTGATCCGTTCCGCCAGGCCGTCCGCAGTCCAGCGGTCGGCGGTACGTGCGTCCCAGCCGTCAGCCGCGTAGGCACGGTCTCGGTGGATTGTTTCTGGATCTTCGGGCGGATCTGCCCACAGGATGGCGATTCGGGCGTCTGGCCAGGCGACCTCGGCCGGCCATCCCTCGTCACCCAGCTCGAAACCGACCACCGGCACGGGCAGCCCGCGAGCTGCCAACGGCTGGAGCAACCGCCTAATCTCGGGATCATCGGCGTGGTGCAGCACCACGGACCATTCGTCGTCGATCGGTGCGGCCTGGCCATCCGCCGGGTCGGTTGCCGCCGCATCAGGAGCGATCAGGCCGACCGAGGTGAGCAGCCCGGCAACCTCCGAGGGGTCTGGCCCTTCCGTACCGGGTAGCCGGCGCAGATCGTCGAGCAGGCTGGTCAGGGTCTGCTGGGCCTCGGCCCGACGGCCGGCCCCGAGCAACAGCAGGCCGATCTGCTTGCGGAGCTCGAGGGTCCGCGGATCGTCGTCGCCGGCCGCTACCCGCTGGTCGGCAAGCAATTCACCGAGATGCCGCAAGGCATCCGGGGTCTGGCCGATCAACGCGTAGCAGGTCGCCTCCTTGAGTCTGCAGTCGTAGCGCAGTTCAGCCCAGGCCGAGCCGGCGAGATCAGGGGCGAGGGCCCTGTACAGCGGAGCAGCCTGCCGATAGTCACCGCCGTCGAACAATGCCGCCGCCAGGTCGTGGCGGGCACGGAGCACGTCGGCGTCGGTGGCACCGAACTTCTCCTCTGCTCGGCGGGTGATCTCGCCAAGCGCGTCGGCCGCCTGTTTGAAGCGGGACTGCCGTACGAGCTTCTCCGCCTCCTCGTGTGCCTTCCGGAGTTGGGCGCGCACCACCGCCACCTGCGGGCCGGCGGTCGAGAGGACCCGGCCCGTAGGCGGGGAATTCGGGTTCGCCGAGGGCTCGGTGGGCGCCGTGCGCGGCCCGGTCGTCGGGGTGCGCGGCTCGACGGGCTCGACGGCCGCCTCGGCAGGGTCGGCGAAAACCCGGCTGACCACCTCGGCGTATTGCCGGACCGGGCTGGTCTTCGTCGGGCGATCTAGGACGCCGGTGATCGGGCTGAGGCCCTTCGCGAACGGCAGCAGGCGCTCGTAGACGGCTGTGGCGCTCTCCGGGCGGTCCTCTGGCCTCTTTGCCAGCAATTCGAGGACCAAGGCTTCCAATGCTTCGGGGACGTCCGCGCGCACCATGCGCAGTGCGGGCGGGGTCTCCTTTACCTGCTTGAGCATCACGGAAACCGAGGTGGATCCGCTGAACACCGGGTCACCGGTGAGCATCTCGTGGATGGTGCAGCCAAGTGCGTAAAGGTCGGTCGCCGGCTCGGCCAGGTTGGCCTCGACCTGTTCGGGTGCCATGTAGTGCGGGCTGCCAAGCGGCTGGTTGGTCATGGTGATCCGGGAAAACTCAGCCAGCGTAGGAGCGACCGCGAGTCCGAAGTCGAGCACCTTGACGCAGCCGTCCGGCTCGAGCATGAGGTTGCTCGGCTTGAGGTCACGGTGGATCAGCGAGGCGGCGTGCGCCGAGACCAGGACTGCGCAGACCTGCGCAGCAACGGCGGCGGTCCAGCCGATCGGCAACGGCCCCTGTTCGGAGATCAGATCGGCGATGCTAATGCCGTGCACCCGCTGCATGACGAGGAAGGGCCAGCCGTGCTCGTCGGTTCCGCCGTCGTAGACCGCAGGTACGCCGGGATGCTGAAGGCGGGCGGTGATCCGGGACTCGCGGACGAAGCGGCGGATCTGGTCGTGCCCCGGGACTCCGCCGCTGGGCGTCCGGATGAACTTCACTGCGATCTCCCGATCCAGCTTCGTATCCCGGCCTAGCCACACTTCGCCCATCCCGCCGCGGGCCAGCGGGCTGTCCAACTCGTATCGTCCGTCGCCGAGCTTCCGGACCGGCACGACCCCTCCCTGTATCAGTTGGACAGTCGGGCGAGCACGCCGCGGCTACGTAGCTCCGCGATGTGCTCGGCGGCGCGCTGCGGCGCGGTCCCGCCCCGGACCAGCAGACCTGCCTCGATGTTCCGGTCGACCCCGGACTGGGTGAGGTTGGCGCTGGACACAAGCAGGACTCGACGGTCAGCGACCGCTATCTTTGCGTGCATTCTTCCGTACTCTTCGCCACGCTTGTCGATCGGCCAGTGCCAGACCTGAAGGCCATTCAGACCGGCGAAGGCCGCCGCCGGCTCCGCGCCGGCGAGAGCACCGGCCGCGCCTTGCAACGTCTCCACCACCACGATGACGGCGACGCCGCGACCGAGCGCGGCCAGCAAGGCCGCCTTGAGCGGCGCGTGTTCTCGTGCCGAGTACGTCATCAGCAGCAGTTCGTGCTGCGCCTCATCGACCAGCCCGACCAGCACCTGGGCGGTGGAGCGTACCGGGACCTGATGGGTCTTCGGGCCACTCCACACCGACTCGACCTGCACCACCGCCGCCCCCTGCTGTCGGCCGGCCGCCAGCCCGCGCAGGTAAGCTGCCGCCTCCGTGGCCGGCACGCCGTCGACGTGGCGGGCGGCGAGCAGCGGCGCGGCCACCTCGGTGAATCCCGGCACTGCAACGGCCTCCGCCACGACCCCGTCGGGCGAGCCGGCGCCCAGGCGGTCGGCGAGCTGTCGCAGGTGCACCGGGCTGAGCCGGTGTGCCGCCGCTTCGGCAGCCGTCTCGAAGGCCGAGTACCAGGTCATGGCAGGGTGGGGAAGAGCGCCAGGTTGGGGTTGTCGATCGGCACGACAAATCGCCGGTCGAGGAACCGGTTGCCCCGCTCGCAGGTTGTCTCCGATACGAAGAGGCAGACGTGGCAAGCCGCCCCGTGCAGGAACTCATCGGGCTCGCGCGGCAGCCGCTCGGCACAGAGCGGGTCGGATGAGCAGTACTTGGCGTCAGCCAGGGCCCGCCGGGTTATCCGGACCAACTCGTCCGGCTCGGCCAGGGACACCAGGCCGCCGAGAGTGCCCTCGGCGTCTGGGACGGCCGTATAGATCAGGATTCCGGCCCGATGCGGGTCGTCCTCGGTCCCGGAGTAAATACGTTCCGACAGGCTCGCCGAGCTGTATCCGCATTCCAGCGAAATGGTGCGGATAAGCAGGTGAGACAAAGTGTGCAGGGCGTAGTAGCGGGCACCGGGCCAGTTGCGCATGGGATCGAAAGTGCCGGAGATCCGGCCCGAGTATCGGCTCTTGCGGAACCGGGCGTACGCCTCGCGGTGCGCCTCCATCGCCTCGGTGCCGTGAACGGCCCGCTCCCACTCACTCAACAGGCCCTCGGACAGGCGCAGGAAGATGCCCTCGCCGCGGACCTCGCTGGCTGGCACCCAGGTCGGTGCGCCTCTGGACAGCGGCGCGCGAAGCACCAGGTCGGGGTCGGTGGGGTCGGGGGCGTCCAATCGGGTGAACCCGACCAGTGCGCGCACCTCCCGCAGCCGTTCGGCCTGGATGACGTCGGCGTAAATCTCCTTCACCTGTCCAGGCACCCCGTCGGGATGGCGGTAGAGGGTGAAGTCGTCGTTTGGCTGCGGCAGGTCGGTGGCAGCGAAGATCTGCCACTCGGCGGTGTGCAGGTCCGGGTAGCCCTTGGTGTCGTCGTCCTCGGCGGGTTTGGCACGGAAGCGCTCGACCGCGTTCCAAACCTGTTCGTCGGTCCATTTCTCGAACTCGCGCATCGCTGGCGCATTCTGCCGCGCCCAGGGAAGCATGGCTGAACCCGGCAGACCTTCGAATGTCGACCAGTGCTGCTCCACCTTCGCCTGCAGTTCGTTCTCCCCGGTACGTGGCACGGCGAGTGCTGACAAGGTCTGCGCGAACCACTGGTTCGATGCACCAACGATCAGTAGTTTCAGTTCCGCTGTGCATCCCTTGGGCTCGAAGTCGCTGAGATGGGCTCGGCGTCCCCGGCAGCGGGGAAGCTTGTCGACACCCCGGCCGAGCACCTCGCGCATGTTGCGTCGGGAGGTGCACGCCACACACTTGATCTCTACGTTGGCGCCCAGGTTGCCGCCCCGGTCGTCCATCCGCAGCTTCGGGTGGCTGGCGCTCGGGCAGGCACCGCCTTGGTGGACGTAGTGCACGTAGGGGAAGTCGTCCAGGTGCCCGGCCGTACAGGCGAGCACGAACCGGGCTGCGACCGCCATCGGCCGCCGTCCGGACTTCTTGCGCGAGCACGTGGTGTGGAAGAAGCGAGCCTCGTGCGGCTTGCGAGCCTTGGTATTTTCGAAGCCGAAGACGCCACCCTCGATCGGTGCCAGTTCGTCGCAGGCGGTGCACCGTAGCCATCCGGGGAACGGCGTGATCGGTACGCCGATCTTGGAAGCCGGGCTGTTCGGCTCGTCGGCGCCCGCCATCCAAGGTGCCGGCCGCAGCTCCTTGATCGAGTCCTGGCGAAGCAACTTGCGGGTTGCCGCGAGCAGCCGCGGCTCGGCGATCGGCTCCCAGTCCGGCACCACTGTGTAGTTCCAGTCATCGAGGCCCTGGACCAACACCGAGATGTTGGGCAGGTCGACGACGGCGCCGACGCCGGTGGTGAACATTAGGTGGCTGGGCCGTACCGAACCGACCCGCCGGAAGTGCTTGCCCGCCATCAGTTCTCCTTCCCGGCCAGCGTGGACTCGCCCAGTTCGTCGCCATCGGGCAGGTCGTCGTCATCCGGTCCGCCCTCGGGCGGTGGGCCAAAGGACCACTCCGGCGCGTTGTAGAGCGGGTCGAACAGCTTCTCGCCGGCCGGCACGATCAGGTTGACCTCGTTCTCGGTCTCTCGCATGGACATGCCGACGGTCAGGTCCGTCCACCGCTCGCCGCCGGCCATCGTCAGCAGGCCGGCGAGTTGTTGCTGCTGGTAGGTGCCGTCGGCGTAGCCGAGCCGGACCGCGCCTGTCTTGCGTGCCTCCCACAGGTCACGGATCACCTTGATCCGCTCGAGCAAGTAGTCCCGGCCACGAGTGCCGCCGATCACCTCGGCCCGGGTCTTCATCCGTTCGATCACCCCGGCGACCTCCGGGCCGTCGAGCGGCACGTCGTACGCGTCAGTGTTGCGGGAAAAACCGTCCTGGACGTTGCGTACGGCCGCGACGAACGTCGCGGTCGTTCCCCGGTCCAGCGCCCGCCTGGTGTACGGGGTGACCGACAGCGCCTCCACCTGCCGATAGAACGTGGCGTGGTAGTACTCGAAGTCCTCGTAGTGTGCGAGGTCCCGCGGTCGGGTCCAGTTATAGAGCGTGATCACCAGGCCGGGCCGCGCGGCGTCCCGGCCGACTCGCGACGAGGCCTGGATGTACTCAGCAGTGTTCTTCGGCTGCCCGGTAACGACCATCAGCCCGAACCGGGACACGTCGACTCCGACTTGGAGCATCGAGGTGGCCAGCACCGTGTCGACCGGAACCTGCCCGTCGTTCTGGCGCTGGTAGAAGCGCTCTGTGACCGGGTGCAGGTTCGGTTTTGAGTGCGAGGCAGTCCGCGCCTTCATGGCGTCCCGCATGTCATCGAGTACGGCTCGGTTCCGCGCCGACGTGTCGATCTCCGGGTCGAAGCCCATCTCCAGACGCTTCAGCACCTCGCTGATGTCGCCCGACGAGATACGCGAGGTCAGCTCCTGGACGTTGAGCATCTGCACGCCGGTCAGCCGATCGGCCAGACCCTTGCGGCGGCCGTGCGAACGTACCCGGTTGGCGATCTGGTCGTCCAGGATGCGCCGCATCCCGGCTAGCTCGCGGGTGGAGCTGAAATACCCGACTGTGGTCATGTAGGGGTCGGCCAGCTTGCCGTACTTGTCGAACAATGCCTGGCCGCCGAGCAGCAGGATTTCGGCGACGCGGATCTGCGCGGACTTCATACGTACGCCGTGAGCGCACACGCCGAGGTAGCGCCGGCCCGGATTGTTTCGGGTGACTGGTACCTGCCTGCTGAAGAACGTGTCGGTGATGTCCAGTACCGGCGGTGGGAAGACGGCCAGCTCCCGGCCGAAGACGCCGAGGACCTGCTCCCGAGCGCGCTTGGTGGTTGCCGTGGACGCCACGATCTTCGGGCCGGCCGCGCCGCCATCGGGCAGCGGCCAGGTACACAGCTGGTCGACCGCCGCCTCGAAGAGGCCCACCACGGTGCCGAGAGCACCGGAGATCAGGTGCATCTCATCCTGGATGATCAGATCGGGCGGGCGCAGCCGGACGACGGGCTGGCTCGTCACCGCCGGCAAGCTGCCCTTCTTGTTGTGCCGGGATCCGCATCCGGTGCGACCGTCGAGATCGTCGTGCCGGTAGCCGTGCCGCGCGCAGCGCTCCCGCACCCGACCGAAGAGTAATCCGGCGAAGCCCCGCCAGGGCAGCTGCGCGAACTTGTCGACGGTGGCGATGACCAGGCTGGGGGCGTACCGGTAGATCTCCTCGTCGACGGTGAGGATCGGCAGACCCTCGCTGGAGACGGTCCTGGCGAACGGGCAGGCGTCCGCCCCCTCCGCTTGCGGGCAGTAGAGGTAGACCCGCCGCTCGTCCGCTCTCGGCTCCAGGTCGTGGTGTCCCCGCAGTTTCGAGCCGCACCACGGGCAGCTCAGCGTCTGCAGCACGTTGGTGCGCTTGCCGTCGCCCGCCTCGCGAGCCTCGGCGATCTTCTCGGCGGCCTCGTCGAACCAGTTGGGGGAGACGCTACCGCCCACCCACAGCCCGATCCGGAACGGCTCGTTACCCCAGGTCTGCGTGTCGCCGCGTCGCATCACCTCGGCCGCGCACACCAGTGCCGCGGCCCGCTGGAACTGTTGCGCAGTCAGCAACCGCAGCGTGTAGCGCATCAGCACAGCAACACCGGCCTCGCCGCTGCGCGCGTCCGTACCGGACCCAACGACGCCCTGCAGCCGCCGGATGGCGAACGTGAAGGCGGTCAACCCCAGGTATGCCTCGGTCTTGCCGCCACCGGTCGGGAAGAACAGCAGGTCGACCGTCGCGTCGGCGTTCGCCGCGCGCTCCGGGTGCGCCGGATCGGTGATCGACGGCAGGTTGAGCAGGACGAACGCGAGCTGGAACGGGCGCCAGGAAGCTGCCGCGATGCCCTTCGCTTGCACGGCTGCGGTTGCTTCCGCGTACGTGAGGGAGCGCTCCTCGCGGAGCCGGGCCAGCTCGCTGTGCCGGCGCTGCTTCGCCATCGCCTCGTTCGCGAAACGGAACGCCCGCAGAGCCTCGCCGTGCCGCGCCTGACCGGTATCGGTAAGCAGGGTGATGCCCGCCCGGATCCGCTTGGCAGCGTTGTTGGCAGTCTCGATGGCCGCAACGGCTGCCGGGCGCAGTTGCTCAGGCAGCTCGGGGATCTTCTTCGCCTCTTCCTCCAGCCAGGCCGCATAGCCTTTGGCCAGCGGAGCCAGGCCGGCGGCCAGGGCCGTGACGTCAGCCGTGGCGAGAGCATCCATGGACAGCGCGACGCCGGCCAGCTTGCTGCCCTCGTCGACCATGGCCATCGTGGCGGGCACGTTATGCACCGGTAGCCAGGTTGTCTCCAAGCGATGCGCGCAGCGCTCCCCGGCGCGCACTGCCGGATGCACGGCGACGTTGCGGCCAGACGCGTAGCGGCGCTGCTCGCGGTAGAGCAGTCGAAGGTGCGTCTCCTCCAGATCCGAGACGGTGCCGTGCACGCCGTCCAGCGGGTCGTCGATCGGGAGGAACACAGCGGCCTCGCCGTCCAGTGCAGTCACGGTCAGCCCGGCCTGGAATAGCCAGCCGGTGTCCTTGTTGCTCTCCGCATCCATCTGCGCGTTGATCAGCACAAGCTGGACGATCCGGCGACCGTCGCGCTGGCGCACATCCACGGCCAGCTCCACCCCGGGAGTGTCGATATCGGGCTCAGTCAGCGGGATCCGGTACGAGTCGTCCTCGTCGAGCTGCACCTCCCGCGTGAACGACACAGGCTCGCGATACCAGACGCGCGACGCCCGTCCCTTGTCGTCCTCGGTCTCCCGCAGGTCGTAGCGGCCCCAATCGGCCTGCACCGCAAGGACGTCGACGTCGCCGGGTACCGCAAACGACAGGCCCATCGATGAGGCCCACATCCGGCCCAGCTTCTGCGGCGACACGATCTCGGGGAGTTCGGCCTCCCTGCCGTCACCCTGAACGGGAGCGTCCACCTCGACGACCTCAGCGGCGTCACCAGTGCCCTTGCCGGTCTTCTCGCGCTGCTTCGGGCCGAGCATGCCGACCAGGTAACGCTCGCGCGGACCCATGGCCTTCGGTGCGAACTCTTCCTGCTCACCGTCCCAAGGCCCGAGCAGATCCCGCCGGACGAGATCCTCCAGTTCGTCACGCACCTGAAACGACGAGGCGTCGGCGAAGTTTTGCGGTAGGTCCAGGTCGCGGACGAGCGGGTTCTCCCGCGGCGGGTCGCCGGGCAGCGCAAGTGCCTGTTGCTCCCCCTTCGGATGCGGAAACAGGCCTTCCGGGTCCGCAGTCATCATAGAGTCTTCCCCTGTGAGCTGAGATGGGTGCTGTTACCCGCCCGTTCCGCTCGACCAGCACGTTGAGCGGACCCATGGGCACCGTGATCCGGTGCGGGCAGTGGATGGAATGTTTCCACGCTGAGCCCAAGCAGTTGCTGCTCCATCAGCCCATCCCCTCGAACAGACTCGCTTGCGTCCCGGCCTTGGGTTTGCCGGCCTTCTTGTCATGCAGACCTTTCGCGAGTTCCTCGGCGTAGCGGGCGTGGTTGAGCTCCAGCAACCGATCCAGAATCTCTTGCTGGACTGAGGGCCCGACCGTGTAGCGGGTGTAGGGCCCTGCCGGATGAAATCCGTGGTCCAGGCCTTGCTCGACCAGATCATCCCAGCCGTACGCAACGCACACCGCCTCGTCGATCTCTCGATGCAGCTCCCGCAGCCCCACGATGTCCGCATCGCGGCACGCGGAGTCGAACACCAGCTTGTATGTGGCTGTGAGGCCGGCATCTCGACTCAGCATCACGTTATGTCGCTCGCCATCGAGGCCGTCCCCCAGTACCCGCATTCGTTCGGTCAGCTCCGGCATCGGGAACGTTTCGAAAACATCGGACGGCGTATAACGAAGATCCGCTTTCAGGGAGGAGGCTCGGGTAGCGGCCCACCAGTAATGGGGCGAACTGGAGAGCAGCGCCAGCATTGCCGTGTCCTCCGTCGCGAACACGACGACCGCTTCGCTGATCACTTGCTTGGTTGGAACCATCGCCGGCATCACCGTCTTGCTGACCCGAGTAATGGCCACCACTCGCCTCAACTCTGAAATTGCTGTATATAGCGCCGGACGCTTGTCTGCGTAGTGCCAATAGCGCTGTGGAAGCGG
>NZ_QHHV01000303.1:0-7077 GCF_003947245.1 Actinoplanes sp. ATCC 53533
CGACGAGCAGTCCGCTGAGGGGTCCCATGTGCCGCCTTCGAGGTATTGACCGCTAGGCGGACAGTCGTCCGCTCGATCGTCAGTCTCGGCTCGCCACGTATGACTGTCAACCATCATCGAGCCTTGACACTCGTGGTGAGCCGCAACACACTGACGCCGAGACGCTGACCGCTAGACGGACGCCTGTCCGCTGGTCGCGGAGGGAGTTGACCCGGCATGACCGACAGTGTTCTGTTCCGCAACGGCACCGTGCTGACGATGGACGACCGGCATACCCTGTTGCCGAACGCCGACGTGCTGGTGATCGGCCAGCGCATCGCCGAGGTCGGCGTCGGCCTCACCGCGCCGGAGGGCGCCACGGTGATCGACGCGACCGGCGGCATCCTGATGCCCGGCATGATCGACACCCACCGGCACATGTGGCAGACGGCGATGCGTGGCTACGGCGCCGACTGGACCCTGACCCAGTATTTCGTCTGGTACTACCTGGAATCGGGCAAGCACTTCCGCCCCGAGGACATTCACGCGGGCAACCTGCTGTCCGCCCTCGAAGCAATCGACGCGGGCGTCACCACGACCGTGGACTGGTCGCACGGCCTGCAGACGGTGGAGCACGCGGACGCCGCGGTCGACGCGCTGCAGGCGGTGCCCGGGCGGTTCGTGCTCGCCTACGGCAACATCCAGCAGGGCCCGTGGCAGTGGTCCGCGAGCCCGGAGTTCCGCGACTTCGTCAGCCGGCGGATCACCCCGGGCGACGACATGCTCGGCTTCCAGATGGCGTTCGACGTCACCGGCGACCCCGCCTTCCCGGAGAAGGCGGCCTTCGAGGTGGCCCGCGAGCTGGGGGTGCCCGTCACCACGCACGCCGGGGTGTGGGGCGCGACCAACGACGACGGCATCCGGCTCATGCACGAGCACGGCTTCATGACGCCGCAGACCGTCTACGTGCACTCGGCGACGCTCAATCAGGACTCGTACCACCGGATCGCCGCCACCGGCGGCTCGGTCTCCGTCGCCACCGAGAGCGAGCAGAGCGCCGGCCAGGGCTATCCGCCCACCTGGGCCCTGCGCGACCACGGCATCCCGGTCTCGCTCTCCCAGGACACCAGCGTCTGGTGGAGCGCCGACCTGTTCTCCGCGATGCGCACCACGCTGGGCGCGGACCGCTCCCGGGAGCACATGGAGGCGCACAGCCGGTCCGAGACCGTGACTCACCTGCACCTGCGCGCCGAGCAGGTCGTCGACTGGGCCACCCGCGGCGGCAGCAAGGCGCTCGGGCTGGACTCGGCCGTCGGCAGCCTGGAACCGGGCAAGAAGGCCGACGTGGTGCTGCTCAAGAACGACGACTCGCCGGCGATGTTCCCGATCCTCAACCCGTACGGCCACGTGGCCTTCCAGGCGCAGCGCGGCGACGTGCACACCGTGCTGGTCGACGGCCGGATCGTCAAGCGGGACCACAAGCTGGTCGGCGCCGACCTGGCCGCCGCCCGGGAGAAGGTCGGCCGGACCGTCGAGCACCTGCGGGCCACGCTGGGCGAGGAGGCCTGGGTGCGCGGGATGAACCCGGATGTGCCCGACACGAAGGCGGTCGAGAACCCGTACCAGTACTCCGAGTGGGACGCCGGCTCGGCGTAGTGGAAGCATTGGCTGTTCACCACGGTCACGGAAGGGGCTCGATGGCACGGGAGACCGGTCCGGACTTCATCGAGGCCCTCGCCCGCGGGCTGGACGTGGTGCGCAGCTTCCGGCCGGGCCGCCGGGTGTCGACGCTGAGTGAGATCGCCGCCGACACCGGGCTGGCCCGGCCGACCGTACGCCGGATCCTGCTCACGCTCACCGAGCTGGGGTACGTGCGGGCCGTCGAGCGCGGGTACACGCTGACCCCGCGGGTGCTCGAGCTCGGCATGGCCTACGTCAACTCGCTGGACATGTGGGACGTGGCCCGGCCGCACATGGAGCGCCTGGTCGCCCTGACCGGCGAGTCCACCTCGATGGCCCAGCTGGACGGCTCCGACATCGTCTACGTGGCCCGGGTCGCGGTGCCGAAGATCGTCGCGCTGGCCGTGTCGATCGGCACCCGGTTTCCCGCCCCGGCCACCTCGATGGGCAAGGTCCTGCTCGCCGCCCTCAGCCCCGAGCAGCTCGACAAGGTGCTCGCGGAGCCGGGCCGCTCCGGCATCAACGCCCGCTGGCAGCCGGACCGGCCGGCGCTGGACGCGGCGCTGCGCGAGGCCCGGGCCAAGGGCTGGGCGCTGGCGGACCAGGACCTGGCGCTGGGCGTCCGGTCGATCGCCGCGGGCGTGCGCAACGGCGACGGCGAGGTGGTCGCCGCGCTCAACGTCACCGTGCACGCTGCGGAGACGTCTGTCGATAAGTTGACAGGGAAATATCTGCCGTTGTTGCTGCACGCGGCCGCGGACATCAGCCACGACTGGTCAACGCTGGACACCGCGCCGATCGTGGTGCGCGGCTGATCCGCTTTCCTGAGCCCAACCTACTGGCAGGAACCGGGTGCTTACGGGCAGGATCGGCGCATGACGACCGCCGGCCGCCTGCCATATCCGATCGCCCTGACCGGAGACGGCATCTCGCTGCGTGAGTGGCGGGACGAGGACCTCGACGATCTGGTGGAGCTGCTCGACGAGCCGGACATCGCGCGGTGGACGCCGATGCCGTCGCCGTTCGACCTCGAGGCGGGCGTCGCCTACCTGAAACGGGCGCGGCAGAGCCGCGCCAACGGCCAGCGGATCCAGCTCGCGATCACCGTCGACGGCACCACGCCGGTCGGCGAGATGCTGCTCTTCGGCGTCGACGCCGGCCTGCGGGAAGCGGAGCTGGGCTACCTGGTGGGGGCCGCATACCGCCGGCGCGGCCTCGCGTCGTCGGCACTCTCGCTGCTGTCCGGGTACGCCCTCAGCACCCTGAGCCTGACCCGGCTGCTGCTGCGCATCGACCCGGCGAACACGGCGAGCTGTGCCGTGGCCCGCCGCTGCGGCTACCGGCTCACCGGCGAGCCGCCCATCCTGCAGGAGGGCCCGCACGGCCCGAGCAGCCTCGACACCTGGGAACGGATCTCGGCCGGCGGCGGCGGCCGGCTCGAACGGCTGAGAAATGTCGCAGCCCGGCGCTACGGTCGTCGCGGGTGAAGGGTGGCTCCCATGGATGTGGACCGCGGCAAGGTGATGGCTTACCGGCTGGCCGCCCTCGGGCTGGCCGAGCGGGGCGACGACCGCCCCGGTGACCTGCCCGTGCTCGACCTCGGCGTGCAGGAATACACCCCCGGTTCGGCGCGGGTGGCGCTGGCCGCCCGGACGTCCGCTGAGCTGGCGGACGACCGCCTGCTGACCGTCTGGGCCGCCCGGGGCGCGCCCCACCTGCACCGCCGGCGAGACCTGAAGGCGCTGGTCAAGGCGCTCTGGCCGGTCAGCGACGCGGATGCGGCGGTCCGGATCAGGAGCGCTCAGATCCCCGACGCGGGCAAGCTCGGCATCCGGGCGTTCACGCTGACGGCGCGGGCGTTCCGCGAGGTCGTGCACTCCTCGATGCCGCGCGGCGAGGTCAGCACCCAGGTGACCCGCCTGGTCCCGGCCGAGCTGGTCTACGACTGCCGCGGGTGCGGGGCGCGCCACATCGCCGGCAACATCTGGCAGCACGCCGGGCTGGCCGGCGGCGTCGAGGTCGAGTCCCGCGGCCGGGACGCCACGCTCGGCCCGATCCGCGACGCCCCACCGCAGCCCACCGAAAACGACGGCATCGAGGCGCTGATCACGACCTATCTGCGCCTGCTCGGCCCGGCCACGCCGGCGGAAGTCGGCAAATATCTCGGCAGCTCCACCGCGGAGATGAAGAAGGTCTGGCCCGGCGACCTCGCCGAGGTGCGCATCGACGGCCGCCGGGCCTGGCTCCCGGCCGGGTCGCTGGCCGCGCTGGCCGCGGCGGAGCCCACGCCCGGCGTGCGGCTGGTGCCGGCGATGGATCCGTTGCTGCAGGCCCGCGACCGCGATCTGCTGGTGCCGGAGCGCGCGCGGCAGAAAGAGATCTGGAAGCTGCTCGGCAACCCGGGCGCGCTGCTGCTGGAGGGCGAGATCGCCGGGGTCTGGCGGGCCAAGATGGCCGGCAAGAAGCGCGTTGATCTCACGGTGACGCCGTTCGGCACGCTGACCGTGAAGGCCCGCAAATCCGTGGAGCGGGAATCGGCCGTGGTGGCCCGCGCCCGCGGTGCGGCCGAGGCCACCGTCACCTTCGATTGAGCCCGGGCAGTTGTCGGCGAGCCCCGGCTACCAGCTTGGCGGAAACACGTCCGGGTAGGAGGAACCGCGGCCCGGCCGGCAACGGTAGGCGAGGGCGGCCACGATCACCGTGCCCCACACCGCTGCGACGGCCGCCGCGCCCCACCAGCCGAAGAGGGCCAGCGTGAGGGTCGCGGCCCAGATCACGGCGGCGGTCAGCGCCAGGGAGAGCGGCACGCGCCGGCGTGCGGACAGGTCTCCGCGCATGCGAGCACAGAAGTCGGGGTCGTCGCGGCGGAGCTGGCGTTCCAGCTGGGCCAGCCTGCGGTTGTCTTCCTGGCTGAGCATTTCGCTACCTCCGGCGGGGCCCGGAATCGAAAGGCAGATCGACCGGAGCCGGTTGCGTGGCTTCGATCCCTGCCATTGTTACCCGCCGGTCACCAAATTCCTACAGCTGCGGAACTTTGTGTTTACCCCGTCGTGGCGCGCGCCGCTCGGAAGACCCAGATCCGCATCAGGAGGAAGCGCACGCCGGTGGCGACCAGGTTCGCGGCGACCAGCACACCCAGCTCCACCACGGTCGGCGGTTCGCTCAGGCCGTGCAGCAGCGCCAGCGAGCCGCTCGTCAGGCCCAGCCCGACGGCGAAGACGACCAGCCCCTGGGCCTGGTGCCGCCAGGCGCCGTCGTTGCCGCGTACCCGGAAGGTCAGCCGCCGGTTGGCGGCCGTGTTCGCCACCGCCGTCACCAGCAGGGCGATCAGGTTGGCCGCCTGCGGGCCGGCGCCGGTGCGCAGCAGGGCATAGAGCAGCAGGTAGGCCAGCGTGCTGGCCACCCCGACCGCGGCGAAGCGCAGGAGCTGCCCGGTGAGCCCCGCCGGCACGCCGGCAACGGGCAGCGGGTCGCGGCCGAGTTGCTCGCGCAGGCCGGCCAACTGCAGCCGGCCGGTGCCCAGCGCCCGGGTGACCCGGGCGATGCCGCGCAGGTCGGCCACCGCCGTGGCCACGATGTCCACCCGGCTGTCCGGGTCGTCCACCCAGTCCACCGGCACCTCGTGGATGCGCAGCCCGGCCTTCTCGGCCAGCACCAGCATCTCGGTGTCGAAGAACCAGCCGGTGTCCTCCACCATCGGCAGCAGCCGGCTGGCCACGTCCGCGCGGATCGCCTTGAAGCCGCACTGCGCGTCGGAGAAGCGCGCCGACAGGGTCCCCCGCAGAATCAGGTTGTAGGTGCGGGAGATGAACTCGCGCTTGGCGCCGCGCACCACCCGCGAGCCGCGGGCGAGCCGGGAACCGATGGCCACCTCCGAGTGCCCGGAGATGAGCGGGGCGACCAGCGGCAGCAGCGCGCCGAGGTCGGTCGAGAGGTCCACGTCCATGTAGGCGAGCACGGCCGCGTCGGAGTGCGTCCACACGAACTTCAGGGCCCGGCCCCGGCCCTTCTCGGCCAGGTGCACCGCCGCGACCCCGGGCAACACCTCGGCGAGCCGGTCCGCCACCTCGGCGGTGGAGTCGGTGCTGGCGTTGTTCGCGATGGTGATCCGGAACCGGTACGGGAACTCGGCCCGCAGGTACTCATGCAGCCGGCGTACGCACGGCTCGAGGTCGATCTCCTCGTTGTAGACCGGCACGACCACGTCGAGCACCGGAGCAATGACCCGCACCTGCTCGGAAGCGTGCGACGGCAGCGTGGAAAGGCTCATGTCACCAAGGTCGTCTCCTTGGCTTTGCCCGGAATGTGGCGACGCTATGGCGAGGCTGTGAGTTCTATTTCCGCGCGAGACCGCTGACTGCGAAGTCGCGAGCTATTCCCAGTCAGCGAGGAGGTCGTCGCGCCATTGCGCGAAGCGCTCGCGCATCGCGGCGATATGGTCGGGCGCAGCGTTGTAGGAAGCGAAGCGCCGGTCCGGATAACGTTGGAGCATGGCCAGCAGGTCGGCGAAGATCTGACGGTCGAAGCCGGCGTCGGCCTGCTCGGCAAGCTCAAGCAATTGCCGACGGTCGTAGCGCCCGGTCGATACGGCGGCGTCGACGTCGAGGAAGTCACGCGGCTCGGCGCGGGTGAAGAGCGCGGACATCTTGCCTGCCACTACATCGTCGATGTGCAGAACCGGCCCGATATCCATCATTACCGGTGGGAGGGAACGCCAGTTCGCAGCCAATTCGACCTTGTACGGCCGATCCGGCGTGGCGGAGTCGGTTACGGCGAGCCGGGCGAAGGTCTCGAACTGTTGAACGACCTCGACGGCGTATCCGTCGCGCGATATCCGTCGACGACAGCACCTACCGCAGCGGCGAAATCTTCGCGGCGATCCCACGCGGTGAACAGGTCTACGTCCTCGCTCGGACGACTCAAGATTCCGTGCGCCTGAACGGCGTTTCCTCCGGCGAGTGCGAAGCCGTATCTTCCGGCGACCCGGAGTCCGATCTCCGCCAATCTCTGCTGGCCCAGATCCATGTTCAGCCGGCGAGGGCCTGCGGGGGCGTGCCCAGTTCGGGGAATCGGGCCTGCCAAAGCGCTCGCAGTCGGGCAGGAAGCCACAGCTCGGGCCACATCTGGCGAAGAAGGTCGCCGTCGAGCCATCGGCTCAGGTTCTCGGTGGCCGTGGCCTGATTCAGCACAGTCTGATACATCACTTGCAGGTCGCCGGCATCGTCCAGGTCGTAGGTGCTGTCACCGGACCAGTCCAACGATCGATCGAGCACCACCAAGCCACTAACCGGGCCGTGCAGGTCAGCAAGGCTCGCCGGCACGACATAGTGCCGCTGGTCCGCATACCGTGAACCAGGCGCCATGCTTTCAGCCTTAGCTGTCTGCCTCACCACATCCATGACGATATGCCGCGCTCTA
>NZ_QHHV01000304.1:0-5803 GCF_003947245.1 Actinoplanes sp. ATCC 53533
CCGACGTCGATCAGGGAGCCCTCACGGGAGATGCCCTTGCCATACATGATGTCGAATTCGGCCTGCTTGAACGGCGCGGCGACCTTGTTCTTCACGACCTTGACGCGGGTGCGGTTGCCGACCACGTCCGTGCCGTCCTTGAGGCTCTCGATGCGGCGCACGTCGAGGCGCACCGACGAGTAGAACTTCAGCGCCCGGCCACCGGTCGTGGTCTCGGGCGAGCCGAACATGACGCCGATCTTCTCGCGGAGCTGGTTGATGAAGATCGCGGTCGTTCCGGAATTGTTCAGGATGCCGGTGATCTTACGCAGCGCCTGGCTCATCAGGCGGGCCTGCAGACCGACGTGGCTGTCACCCATCTCGCCCTCGATCTCGGCGCGCGGCACGAGCGCAGCCACCGAGTCGATGACGATGATGTCGAGCGCGCCGGAGCGGATCAGCATGTCCGCGATCTCGAGCGCCTGCTCGCCGGTGTCCGGCTGGGACACCAGCAGCGCGTCGGTGTCGACGCCGAGGGCCTGGGCATAGTCGGGGTCGAGCGCGTGCTCCGCGTCGATGAAGGCCGCGATGCCGCCGCCGCGCTGGGCGTTGGCAACCGCGTGCAGGGCCACTGTCGTCTTACCACTGGACTCCGGTCCGAAGACCTCGACGACCCTGCCGCGCGGCAGACCGCCGACACCGAGCGCGATGTCGAGGGCGATGGAGCCGGTGGGGATGACGGCCATCTGCGAAACAGGCCGCTCCCCGAGGCGCATCACCGAACCCTTGCCGAACTGCTTGTCGATCTGCGCGAGAGCAAGGTCTAGCGCCTTGTCCCGATCAGGTCCTGCCACCATGTCCGCCACCCCTGTATTCGACTTCCCGGGCGTCTTCGCCGAAGAGCTTCTGTTCACCACGCGGGTCACGCTAGACCTAGGGTCTGACAAAAACCGGCGCCCGGCCGCGACCTGTGGATGACTACGCCGCTGAGGACAGTAGCCGAACATGTGTACGACGATCGAGCAACACGCCAGAACAAGCGTACGAAAAAAGCGGTCAGCGCAGGCGAACAGGCACCCGATCGGGGTACGAAGAGACCACGGCGCGCCATATAGTAACCGTCTCGACACCCTGAGCTATAGATTCGTTAATGGTGCGCCCGTCGAGTGCCGCGAAACTCTGATCCGCGGCGAGACTCCGCGCATAGGCAGAGCCGAAGGCCTGTTCGAGACGCCCCCAGAAGTCCGTCAACCGCACGGGAAAAGCCTACTCGCGGGGCCCGAGCCACCCCGCTTGGCGCCACGCTGAGATACACATCACTATGTGCTAGTGACAGTGCATGTCCTTGACCGGCCGAGCTGGGCGGCACTCACCGGCCCGCACGCGCGGTTCGCCCGGATCGTCGGTTACGCCGCACGCTACGACCCGGAAGTGGCACCGTTCTTCGCCCTTGAGAACGCCGCCGACCCTCGCTGCTGGGACGACCTGGCCACACTGGCAGGCCCCGGCACCGAGCTGTCGATCTCGGCGACCCCACCGGCCGGGGTGGACTGGGAGATCCACGGCACCCGCGGCACCCTGCAACTGGTCGGCGCCACCGTACCGGCCGTACCGGATCCGGAAGCAACCATGCTGACGGCGGAGGACGTCCCCGAAATGATCGATCTGGTCCGCCGGACCGAGCCCGGCCCGTTCGGGCCGCGAACCATCGAGCTTGGCACCTACCTGGGCATCCGGCGCGACGGCAGGCTGGTGGCGATGGCCGGCGAGCGGATCCGGCCGCCGGGCTGGAGCGAGATCAGCGCGGTCTGCACCGATCCCGCCTATCGCCGTCGCGGCCTGGCGGCGCGGCTCGTGCTCGCCGTCGCAGCCGAGATCTACGACCGTGGCGAGCGCCCTTTCCTGCACACCGTGGCGGCCAACGCTCCCGCGAACCGCCTGTTCACGTCGCTCGGCTTCGTGCGCCGCAAGGAGCAGCGAACCGTGTCGTTGCGCGTGCCGGTCAGCCCAGCACCGTCGCCGCGATCTTGAGGTCGTCGACCAGGCCACGGTAGGCGGCGTCCCGGTCGTCGGCCCGCAGCACCGCGGACGGGTGGATGGTGGCCAGCGCGCGTGACTCGACGCCCGGGAAGTCCTGCGGTCGCTGCGCCGAGGCCGGCCACGGCAACAGCTCGCCACGCGACCTCGTCACCCGGAACGACGGTCCGAACAGGGCTTTGGCGGCGGTGGCACCGAGCGCCACCACCAGATCCGGCTTGAGCAGCGAGAACTCGGCGACCAGCCAGGGGCGGCAGGCCGCGATGTGCGCAGGGCCCGGGGTCTGGTGAATACGGCGCTGGCCGCGCATCTCGAAGCGGAAGTGCTTCACGGTGTTGGTCAAGTAGATGATCGACGGGTCTATGCCGGCGTCGCCGACCGCATCGCGCAGGAGCCGTCCCGCGGGACCCACGAAGGGCAGGCCCCGCTGATCCTCGATGTCGCCGGGCTGCTCCCCCACCAGCACCAGCCGGGC
Organism: Actinoplanes sp. ATCC 53533; assembly: GCF_003947245.1. Taxonomy (NCBI): domain Bacteria; kingdom Bacillati; phylum Actinomycetota; class Actinomycetes; order Micromonosporales; family Micromonosporaceae; genus Actinoplanes; species Actinoplanes sp. ATCC 53533. Next base: position 2,492 of record NZ_QHHV01000304.1, read on the forward strand.
GTGTTCGGCGCCCCGGCCGAATACCACCTGAGTGGCGTTCTCGTGGAGCTCGCAGCCTCGGCAGCCGGGCGCCGCCGCCTTGAGCTCGTCGAGGCTGTGCGCGTCGGCTGGAATGAACTCCTGGGCACCGGGCGGGGCTTGCGTCATAGCCATGCAGACGTTTTACCCCCTCGCCTCTGGTCCACGCGCGGGGGCTCACCCGCTCGAGCATGATCCGACACGCCGACACGACATGTTGGGTTGTACATCGCACACCACACCTAGATATGGTGTTGCCCGCAGCTGGTTCGGCCGTCCCTCCAGGACGGTGCGAGGCAAGAGGGAACCCGGTGAGAGACCGGGACTGCCCCCGCAGCGGTGAGCGGGAACGACCGCCGTCATCAAGCACTGGGCCCGGGCCCGGGAAGCGACGGCCACTAGGCGACCGGCAACGGTCAGGCCCGCGAGTCCGAAGACCTGCCAGCGCGCCGCACGCTTTCGCGTGCGGCGGTCCGAGGCCGCGTGGGACAGCCGACGCCACTTCAGGTGTACGCGCACAGCCGCGTTCGCCGGCGTCCTCCTGCGCGCCCGAAGACCGTTCCGCCAACGGGCTCGCGAGGAGAGAGAGTTCATGACGGTCACGCAGGACGAGACTGCGTACGATCCCGCCGTGCCGGAGCAACGCCGGCACGCGATGCAGGTGCGCAAGCGCAACGGCGCGACCGAGTCGGTCGACGTCAACAAGATCGTCAAGGCGGTCGAGCGCTGGGTCGCCGACCTTGACGAGGTCGACCCGCTGCGGGTCGCCACGAAGACCATCAGCGGTCTCTACGACGGTGCGACCACCGCGGAGCTGGACAAGCTGTCGATCCAGACGGCCGCGGAGCTGATCGGCGAGGAACCTCAGTATTCGCGGCTGGCGGCCCGGCTGCTGGCGGCCTTCGTCGACAAGGAGGTTCGCGGGCAGGGCATCGCGAGCTTCAGCCAGTCGATCGCCCGCGGCCACGCGGAGGGGCTGATCGGTGACGAGACCGCCGCCTTCGTGGCCAAGAACGCGCGCAAGCTCGACGACGCCGTGGATCCGTCCGGCGATCTGCGCTTCGAATACTTCGGGTTGCGGACGGTAGCGGACCGTTACCTGCTGCGTCATCCGCGATCCCGCCTGGTCGTGGAGACGCCGCAGTACTGGCTGTTGCGGGTCGCCTGCGGCCTGTCCACCAACGCAGGTGAGGCGATCGCGTTCTACCGGCTGATGTCGTCGCTGGCCTACCTGCCCAGCTCGCCGACGCTCTTCAACTCCGGCACGCGCCACACCCAGATGTCGTCGTGCTTCCTGGTGGATTCGCCGAAGGACGAGCTCGACTCGATCTACGAGCGATATCAGCAGGTGGCGCGGTTGTCGAAGTTCGCCGGCGGGATCGGCATCTCGTGGTCGCGGGTGCGGGGCCGCGGCGCGCTGATCCGCGGCACCAACGGGCAGTCCAACGGCATCGTGCCGTTCCTGCGCACGCTCGACGCCAGCGTGGCCGCCGTCAACCAGGGCGGCCGGCGCAAGGGCGCGGCCTGCGTCTACCTCGAGCCGTGGCACCCGGACATCGAGGAATTCCTGGAGCTGCGGGACAACACCGGTGAGGATGCCCGCCGTACGCACAACCTGAACCTGGCCAACTGGATCCCGGACGAGTTCATGCGCCGGGTCGAGGCCGACGAGGACTGGTCGCTCGTGGACCCGTCGGAGGCGCCGGAGCTGCCGGATCTCTATGGCGAGGAGTTCGACGCCGCATACCGGGTCGCGGAGAAGAAGGCGGTCAAGACCGTCAAGGCCCGCGATCTGTACGGGCGGATGATGCGCACGCTGGCGCAGACCGGCAACGGCTGGATGACGTTCAAGGACCCGTCGAACCGGCTGAGCAACCAGACCGGCGCGCCGGGCAACACGGTCCACCTGTCGAACCTCTGCACGGAGATCCTCGAGGTCACTTCGGACGACGAGACGGCCGTCTGCAACCTCGGCTCCATCAACCTCGCCGGGCATCTGCGGGGCGAGGAGGTGGACTGGGAGAAGCTGCGCGCGACCGTGCGGACCGCGGTCGCTTTCCTGGACCGGGTCATCGACATCAACTACTACCCGAGCGAGCAGGCCGCGGCGAGCAATCCGCGGTGGCGGCCGGTCGGGCTCGGGCTGATGGGCCTGCAGGACGCGTTCTTCGCGTTGCGGCTGCCCTTCGACTCGCCTGCCGCGCAGGAACTCAGCACGCTGGTCGCCGAGGAGATCTACCTGACCGCGCTGGAGAGCTCGGCCACCCTCGCTGAGCAGTCCGGCCCGCACCCCGCATACCCGGAGACGAGAGCGGCCAGGGGCGACCTGCAACCGGATCTCTGGGGTGTGACGCCGACGCAGACCGCCCGGTGGGCGGCGGTGCGGCAGCGGATCGCGGCCACCGGGCTGCGGAACTCGCTGCTGATCGCGATCGCGCCGACGGCGACCATCGCCTCCATCGCAGGTTGCTACGAGTGCATCGAGCCGCAGGTCAGCAACCTGTTCAAGCGCGAGACGCTGAGCGGTGAATTCCTGCAGATCAACACCTATCTGGTCCGGGAACTGAAGACTCGTGGCCTGTGGACGGCCGCCATCCGTGAGCAGATCAAGCGGGCCGATGGCTCGGTGCAGGGCATCGCGGCCCTGCCCGCCGGCGTCCGGGAGCTCTTCCGCACGGCGTGGGAGCTGCCGCAGAAGGCGCTCATCGACGTGGCCGCGACTCGGGCTCCCTACGTGGACCAGTCGCAGTCGCTGAACCTCTTCATGAGCGCCCCGACCATCGGCAAGGTCTCGTCGATGTATCTCTACGCGTGGAAGGCCGGCCTGAAAACCACGTACTACCTGCGCTCGCGGCCAGCGACGCGGATCCAGCTCGCAACTGTGCCGGTAAGTCCTGCCGTGGCTGTCTCGACCATCCAAGACCAAGCGGTCAGCGATGACGAGGCGCTGGCCTGCTCCCTGGAGAACCCCGAGTCTTGCGAGGCGTGTCAGTAGATGCTGCTGGATCCCGGAATGGACCTGACCCTGCGGCCGATGAAGTATCCGCACTTCTTCGACCGCTTCAAGGACGCGATCAAGAACACCTGGACCGTCGAGGAGGTCGACCTGCACTCCGACCTCGCCGACCTGGCCAAGCTGTCGCCCGCCGAGCAGCACCTGGTCAGCCGGCTGGTCGCCTTCTTCGCCACCGGCGACACCATCGTCGCGAACAACCTGGTGCTGAACCTCTATCAGCACGTCAATTCGCCCGAGGGGCGGCTCTATCTCTCGCGGCAGCTCTTCGAGGAGGCCGT
>NZ_QHHV01000305.1:0-9451 GCF_003947245.1 Actinoplanes sp. ATCC 53533
GGCAAGCAGGTCCGCGACGCCATCCACAGCCACGACGTGCTCAGCGCGTTCGAGGCGTTCTTCCGCGACCCGCGCTCGGCGGCGGTCTACAACCTCGGCGGCGGCCGGCACTCGAACTGCTCCAACCTCGAGGCCTTCGCCCTGGCCGAGAAGATCAGTGGCACCGAGATGGTCACCGAGTATGTCGACGACAACCGGATCGGCGACCACCAGTGGTGGATCGGCTCGATGGCGGCGTTCCAGGCCGACTACCCGCAGTGGAAGCAGGTCTACGACGTCCCGATGATCCTCCAGGAGATCTACGAGGCCAACGTCGACAAGTGGGTGCCCCAGCCGTGATCTCGCAGGGCAAGAAGAACGTCCTCGGCGTGCTGGTCGACGCGGTGGACTACGAGGCCGCGACCGCCCAGATCCTCACGGCCGCCCGCGACCGCCGGCACTACGCCGTGACCGCCCTCGCGGTCCACGGTGTGATGACCGGCGTGCAGGACAAGGCGCACAACGCCCGGCTGAACTCGTTCGACCTGGTGACGCCGGACGGGCAGCCGGTCCGCGGCGCGCTCAACCTGCTGCACCACGCCGGCCTGACCGACCGGGTCTACGGCCCGGAGCTCACCCTGCGGGTGCTGCGCCAGGCCGCGGCCGAGGGCCTGCCGGTCTACCTGTACGGCTCCACGGAGCCAACCCTGCAGCAGCTCGTGCCGGCGCTGGAGCGGATGTTCCCGGCGCTGAAGCTCGCCGGGGTCGAGGCGTCGAAGTTCCGCAGCGTCCAGCCCGGCGAGGACGTGGAGATCGCGGACCGGATCAAGGCGTCGGGCGCCCGGATCGTGCTGGTCGGGCTCGGCTGCCCGCGCCAGGAGATCTTCACCTACGCGATGCGCCCGCTGCTCGACATGCCGCTGCTCGCGGTCGGCGCGGCCTTCGACTACCACGCCGGGCTGCTGAAGAACCCGCCCGCGTGGATGCAGAAGTACGCCCTGGAATGGCTGTGGCGCCTCGGGCTGGAGCCCAAGCGGCTGTGGAAGCGGTACATCCTGCTGAACCCGGCGTACGTGTCGCGGCTGGCCGCACAGAAGGCCGGGCTGTGGAAGGCGACCCCACCCGCGCCGGGCACCGAACCAGTGCAGACCTTCGCGGTCTAAACCGACCACACCCGCCGAACGGGCCGAGCCGACCACACCCGCCGGACGGTCTGAACCGACCACCTTCGCCGGGTGGAGCGGGCCTGGGCGGTGCCGGGGTCTCGCGGCGTCGCCGCCGGAAACCCCGGCCGACCTCCCCAGGTCGAGCCTGTGCCGGCCACCGATGCATCGGTGGGGTCTGGCACCCGACATTAGGACACAGGTCACTTCCGCAACAGGGGGCATTGTCCTCTTCGCCCGTTGGGATGAGGCCCCTCCGCAACGACTCGAACACTGAGCGTAACGCTCAGACCCCTACGGGTACCCGGTCCGGGCATATCCCGGTTTTGCTAGTTGCGTCACAGGTGAAGTCTGTCGATGTGAACACCGCAACGGATCTCATCCTGATCGGCGCCCTCGCCGCGACCTGGCTCACCGCCGGGCTGCTGGCGGATGCGCTGCCGGGCGCTCGCACGGCTCGCGAGTTGCGCCGGCGCGCCCGGACACTGTCCATGCTGGTCGGTGGCGGGATCGCGGTGTTCGTCGCCGTGCCGCTGGTCACCGGCGTGTTGCCCGGAGCCTCCGCGGCGCCCGCGGCGGCGTTGCTGCCCGCCGTACCCGCGCTGGTCGTGCTGACGGTGACCGTGCGTCGCCTCGCTCAGGTCCGGCGCGGCGCAGGCGCGTTCGCCACCGCGCCGCTGACGCCGGCGCCGCCGGCCCTGCGCGCCGCCGCGGCGCATCCGCTGGTCGCGACGCCGCTGCAGATCACCGGCCTGGCCGCGCTGGCCGGCGTGCCGATCGCGGCCGGCGTGATCGAGGTGCCCGGCGCCCAGGTGGCCGGGATCGTGCTGACCGTGGTGGGGGTCGTCGTGCTCGCGCTCGGCGTCCGGCACGCGATCCGGCACAGCCGGCTGAGCGTCAAGGTCTTCGCGCCGATCGGCAAGGTCCGGCTGCGGGCCGTGCCGGCGCGGCAGAGCTCGTTGGAGACCTACACCGCGCTGCCGATCGAGAGCGAAGCGGCCGAGAGCCTCGCATCGTCGGCCCACCGCGCCGCCTGACCGGGCCGGCGCGGCCGGGATGCCGCCCAGAGCTACTTGCGTTTCGCTTCCTGCACGTAGAGCAGTTCGAGGATCGAGCGGGCGGCCTCGAACCAGCGGTCCAGCCAGCCCGAGTCCGGCATGGTGCCGCGCACCGGCAGTTCCAGCAGCAGCCCGCGCAGCAGCGGGTGGTCCGCCATCGACTGCGAGCTGCCCGCGTCGACCCAGGCACCGCTGGTCGGGAAGACCGGTTCGGTCAGGCCCTGCAGGTCCAGCGAGGGCAGCTTCGCCGCCCGGTCCAGCGCGCTGGTCGGCTCGATCGGCGTACGGGTCGGCAGGCCGGACAGACTCGATCCGCCGGTGCCCCGCGAGACCAGCTCACCGTCGCCGTTCTCCGCGGCCAGCGCCGCGTCGCGACGGGTCTGCCGGTACGCGCTCACGCCCCCGCTGAAGCGGTCCTGCGCGGTCGCGGATCCGTTGCTGAGGTTGTCGGAACCAATCGTCATCTGCTTCGCCTTGCCTCGCTCCGGCGCGCGGTCCGGTCCGCGCTTAGAGCGTTCAACGAGGACGGCTGCCACGGGCGACGGTACAAAAGGGGCAAAATGCGACGACCGCCCCCACGTTCTCGGCGAGGGCGGCCCTGGTGCGTGCGCTACCGGTCGAAATCTCCGTCCTTGGCGCCTCCCACGAAGGCGTCCCATTCGGCGGCCGTAAAGATCAACGCGGGTCCGGTGGGGTTCTTGGAATCGCGAACCGCGACGGCCCGGTCGACGAAGGCGACCTCGACGCAGTTGTCGCAGTTCGGGCCGCTGCGCGTGCTCTTGAACCACTGCGCACGGCTCAGGTCAATCCGGAAACCCTTGGTCTCAACTTCCACAATGGCTCCTCTGCCAGCGAAACGATCATGTCTCTGGACTCCTCGGGAGAGAGGGCCGACGATCGGATGGTCTCGAAGATCGAGTCGTACTTGCGGAGCTCATCGCTCTTCTCCAGAAACAGCCCGCCGGTCGCGTTCTCGGCGAACACCACATTCGGGTCCTCGGCGTCAGGGAAGTCGAGGATCGCGAACGTGCCGTCCATGCCGGCGTGGGCACCCGCCGCGAACGGCAGGATCTGCAGAGTGACGTTCGGCAACCGGGTCGCCTCGACCAATCGGAGCAATTGATCTCGCATCACCTCGTCGCCGCCGACCGGGCGACTCACCACCGCTTCATCGAGCACCACCTGTAGATCGATCGGATCGTCCTGAATCAATAACGCTTGGCGAGCCATCCGGACGCGTACCCGTTGCTCTATTTCTCGGTCGCTGTCACCCAGTCGGGCGGCCCTAATCATCGCTATTGCGTACTTATCGGTCTGCAGCAGTCCCGGAATCACCTGCTGCTCGTACGCCCTGATCGACCGCGCCGCCGCCTCGAGCCCGACGTACGCACCCGTGAGGACCGGGCTGAATGGATGCCACCATCCCTTTTGGCGCGCTTCGCGGCTTATTTGCACCAATTCTTCTGATTCGACGCCATTGACGCCGTAAATGTCAAGCATGTCCTTTACGTCGCGTGGGGTGGCGCTCGTGTGGCCGGTCTCGATTCTGGACACCTTGGACGGTGAACAGCCGAGGCGCTCGGCCACCACGTCGATGGTCACGCCAGCCGTATCGCGGTATTTGCGGAGCTCAGCGCCGAGTCGGCGGCGGCGGATGGTGGGGCTGTTGCGCGGATTCACGCTCACCTCCGGACTGCGTGGCATCATGCGACCGGACGGCAGGGGGTCCCCCGTACGGCGTTGTCGAAGTCAGTCTCTCTGTTGATCTCTTGATCCTTCAAGCGTCCACAGTGATCGTTTAGTCACTTTCGGCTGACCTGCAACTTGCATCGATTCGCCGTGTGGTGCAATCTTTCCGTATGGCGCACGTCACTTAGTGTTCTTGAAGGACCCTGGGATACGGCGCCGAGTACGACGTAATGCATCGAAAGTGACGCCGTTCACCGGGGGACCGACCGGAGCCGACTGTCCTTGATGGACTCAAACGAGTTCGGAGAGTAACGGCCGAGCCGGCAACGGCGTTACCGCAACGTTGCGATGATTGGCATCATCGCTACCTTGCAAACACGCACGAGCCGGGCACACTGGACCATCTGTGTTCACTGTGCGGCAAAGTGATATTTGCCCCTACTGGGTTCAGGACAGGAGACGACGTGCTTCCTCGGTCCGGCGATGTCATACACGTGACGAAGGCGGCCAGCGTCCAATTCGCGGCGCCGATGCTTTTCCGCGTCATCCGGGTGCACGACTGGCCGACCTACGAGGGCTGGATCTGGCTGGACGGCTACGAGCTCAACCCCTCCGGCGACGCGGTCGAGCGGCGTTCCATCTTCGTGCAGGTCGGCGGCCTGCGACAGGTCGGCAAGGCGCCGGACCCGCGCACCCGCAACGGCCGTCAGCCGGGAATGACCACGGGCGCTATCCAGCGCACCCTGCGCGCCAACCGCTGACCGAGCTCAGTCCTCGTCCTCTCCGGACGGCCCGGTCGACACTGACGGCGTGGGGGTCGCCGGCGTGGTCGGCCCCGCTGCGATGATCAGCGTGATAACCGTGTCCGCCGGCACCTGCCGGCCCTCGACCGGGTCGCTGTCGATCACCGTTCCGGCCGGAGAATCGCTGGTCACGAAGCGCAGGCGATAGTTCAGGCCCCTGCGGTCGAGAGCGTCGCTGGCCTCCTCCGAGGACAGCCCCTTCAACGCCGGCACGGTCACGTCGCCCGGGGTGCTGAGCGGCGACGTCGGCTGTTTCGGCGGCTCCGTGATCGGCGGCGCGCTGCTGGGCCGGGTCGTGGCCGGCGCCGCGGCGGAGGCGGTGGCCTCCGGGGTGGCGCCGTCGTCCCCACCCGACTGCACGATCAGGTAGATGCCCCAGCCCAGCAGGCTCAACAGCAGCAGCGCGACGATGCCGACCGCGATCGGCGTCCACCACTTGCCGTGCGGTTCCTCCTCCGGCAGCGCCCAGTCGGTGCTGGTGGAGTCGTCGCCGTACCCGGGGCGCCGGGGCCGGACCCCGGCGCGGGCGGACCAGACCTCGTTCCCGTCGTCGGCCCAGTTGTCGGTGCTGCGAGTGTCACGCTCTGTGCGCGTACCGTCGCCTGCGGCCGCCGGAAGCACGGACGTCGCGTCGCTCTGCGGCGCCCGCGGAGCCACCCTGGTCGCGTCCTCGTCCGCCGCCGCGAAGACCTGCGTGCCGTCAGATTCCGCCGCGGCCCGCGGCATCCGCCCGGTGCCGTCATCCTTTGGGGTGCCACCGATCGGGGGAATTTCCCCGTCGTCCTGAAGTGGCTGGAACTCGCCGGTCTCGTCAAGGCGGCGGTGCTCGTCATCGTCGGACATCGCCGGTTCCTCTCCGCTCGGGCGCCCTCTGCCGCCAACCTAGCCAATCTTGGCGCATCGACTCATTGATTCGCAGGCATCGTCACCTACGGCTACAGTGCCCCGCATGGCCGAGAAGGGCTGGACAGCGCAGGTGGCAGCCGCGGCCGGAGTGGCCGCGGGGACGGGTGCCGCCCAACTCGGCCTCGGCTACGGCCTTGGCGTCGTGGAGTGGCCGGCGCTGCCGGCCGGTGACAGCGTCTGGCTGGGCAGCCTGGGCTGGGCGACCTGGATCGCGGCGAGCTCGACCGTGTTCGGTGCGGTCATCGCGGGCCGGCTCGGCCGGGCGACGGGCGGGCCTTGGCGCTTCGCGCTGGCGGCGAGCGCGGCGGTCGGCGCGCTGCTGACGGTCGCGCTGATCGCGCTCCCGGCCCGGGCCGCGGTACGGACGGACACCTTCTCGCCGCAGACGATCGCCGGCGGGTATGCGGTGATCGGCGTGCTCCTGGGCCTGGTCATCGCCTATTGGGCGGTGGTCTGCAGACCGGTGGCGGCAAACCTGATCGCGACGGCGGCCTGGCTCTGGTCGCTGGCCGCGGCGGCGGTCGCGGCCACGATCTTCTGGCACCGCCCATCGGCGACATACCTGTCGAGCTGGCAGTTCGTCTCCCCGGACAACGCCGACGGCCAGTACGGCACCATCTACTGGCCGAGCGCGGCGCTGACGTTGCTCGCCGCCCTGGTGGTGGGGACCATCGGTGCCCTGCCCGCGGTCCGCCGCGGCGATCTTGGAGTGGGTGCAGCTTCCTCGGGCGCGGTCGGCCCGCTGCTGGTGGCGGCGGCGTTCCTCGCGCTGGCGCCGCAGCTGACGGGGGTGCCGGGCCCGCTGCTGTCCGCATACCTGATCGCGCCGTATGCGGTCCTGGCCGGGCTGGCGGGGTCCGCACTGACCGTCGCCCTCGGTCAGCGCCGGGCGGCCCGTCGGGCGGCTAAGGCAGCGGCGGGTGGGGGTGTCGCTGCCAGAGCTGGTGGAGACCGCGCGGGCGCAGAAGGCGGACGCGGTGCTGCTGTCGCAGGCGGAGGCGCCGAGTCGGCGACTGGCGGGTCGGCAACCGGTGCGGTGCCGTCGCGCAGACTTGCCCCGGGCAGCGGCCGGTCACGGGCCCGCGCCGGATCGGACTCGACCGCGTCACCAGCGGCCACGCGGCCGGCGCCGCCATCGGCAGTGCCACCGGCGACTGCAACGCAATCTGCTCCGCCGTCGGCAAGAGCAACGCGACCCGCGGCGGCCTCGCGGCCGGCGCCCCCATCGGCAGCTTCACCTGCGCCGTCAGCGGCAAAAGCAACGCGACCTGCCCCGCCATCAGCGGCAGCAGCGGCGGAAGCCGGCCCCGCTGGCTCTGGCGCAGGGGAAGATCCCGAACCGCAGTCCCGCCCGCGTCGGTCCTTCATGGACCGGTTCCGGCGTAAGAGCGCAGGTCAGGGCGGGGCTCAAGCAGCCGACGACCAGTCGGCGGTTGCCACGGGACGCGCCAAGGCGCCCGCGGCCTCTTCGGCGCCAGGAGCACCGCGTCCGGCTTCCGCCCAGAGCGGCTCACCCTCCGCCGGAGCCGCGGCAGTCACGGCACCGAGGGCCGCCGCGACCCGGGGAAAGGCCGCGCCGGGTGCGGCTCCAGGAAAGCCCGCAGCCACGTCGCGTGCCTCATCCAATGACGGAGAGTCATCGACTGCGCGCCCGACCGGCACGCCGAGTGCCGCTTCTGCTCGCGGAAAGTCATCGGCCGCGCCGCCTGCCGCCACGCCGAAGCCGACTGCGGCCTCGATCGACGGAGGTGCACGGCCCGCGTCGTCGGCGGCGGGCAGGTCCGACAGTCGCTCGACGGTCGCCCCGCCGCCGGAGTCTCCCCCGATAGCGAAGATCAACGAACCTCAATCGGGTGAAAAGCGACCCGCTCCGCAGAAGTCCACCGCGCGCCCCGGCGCCGGCGCCGGGGCTGGCCCAGCGAATACCGCGAGTTCCGATAAAACGCCCCCGGAGCAGAAGAACCCCACGAAGTCCACAAAGGCGGCACCCGCCGCCCGGCCCGCGACGCCTCGGCAGGCCGCCTCGTCCAGGGCGACCGGCGCCAAGGCGGCCACTCCGGCCAAGACCTCGGCGCCGGACGCCATGGCGAAAGACGCGAACGAGGCCGACACCGCCGAACTCCCCGTACAGGATCCCAAAAGGCGAGGACGAGACCCGCTGGCCTAATCGACCGGCCAGGTGTGGACCGGCTCGTTCGTCTGCTGCAGTGAGCTGTATCGAAGCAACATGTCGTGCAAAGCCGCCTGGCGGTCCAGCCCGCGGCGGTGCTCGGCGGACCACACCGCTTCGGTCTGCCACGTCGCCCCGTTGCGGCCCGTCCGGCAGCGTCCCTCCACGATGCCCAGCAGCCGGTCCCGGTGCGCCGGATCCACGCCGAAGGCGTCCAGCCCGGCGTGGGCGTTCGCCAGCAGCACGTCCAGCACCAGCGCAGTCACCGGCGTCTCGCCGGCACCCGGCCAGTGCATGGTCGCCTCGATGCCGCGCCGGGCCGCCGCGTGGAAGTTGTCCTCCGCCGCGCCGAAGGAGAGCTGGGACCAGATCGGCTCGTCCTCCTCGGCGAGGTGCCGGGCCAGGCCGAAGTAGAAGGCCGCGTTCGCCAGCATGTCGATCACCGTGGGACCGGCCGGCAGCACCCTGTTCTCCACTCGCAGGTGGGGGCGGCCGTTCATGACGTCGTACACCGGGCGGTTCCAGCGGTAGACGGTGCCATTGTGCAGGCGCAGCTCGCCGAGGCAGGGCACCCCGCCGGCGTCGAGGACCGCGACCGGGTCCTCCTCGTCCATGATCGGGAGCAGCGGCGGGAAATACCGCACGTTCTCCTCGAACAGGTCGAACACCGAGGTGATCCAGCGCTCGCCGAACCACACCCTGGGCCGTACCCCCTGGGCTTTGAGCTCGTCCGGCCTGGTGTCCGTGGCCTGCTCGAACAGGGCGATCCGGGTCTCCGCCCAGAGCTGCCGGCCGTGCAGGTACGGCGAGTTCGCCCCCACCGCCACCTGGATCCCGGCCACCGCCTGGGCCGCGTTCCAGTAAGCGGCGAACCGGTCCGGCGGCACCTGCAGGTGGAACTGGACGCTGGTGCACGCGGCCTCGGGCGCGATCGAGTCGTTCGCCGTCTGCAGCCGTTCGACCCCGCGGATGTCCACCCGGAACTGCTCGCCGCGGGCCCCGACGAGCTGGTCGTTGAGGGCGCGGTAGCGGTCGTTGGCCGAGAGGTTCGCCAGCACCAGGTGGTCCGGTTGCAGGGTGGGCAGGCTGCCGATGAGCACGATGGTGCTGTCCGACTTCTTCGCCCGGTCCTCGGCCCGGGCCAGGCTCTCGACGATGTCCTGCTCGTAGTCGGCGAACCCGTCCCCGCTGATCAGCCGCGGCCGGGCGTTGAGTTCGAGGTTGAACTGCGCGAGCTCGGTCTGGAAGGTGGGATCGGCGAGGTTGGCCAGGATCTCGGCGTTGCGCATGGCCGGCTCGGCGTCCGCGTCCATGAGGTTGAGCTCGATCTCGAGACCCGTCATCGGGCTCTCGGTTTCGAAGGCGAAGTCATCCAGCATCAGCGCCAGGACGTCGAGGCAGCGCCGGACCTTCCGCCGGTAGTGGACCCGGTCGTCTTGCGAGAAGACGACCCCGGAGAGGTCCTTGCCCATCGCACCTCCTGGCACATTCGCGTGAGGCTCTCACGTTATGTGGAACGCATAACCAAGGCCAGGGACTAATCGGACACACATCAGCTCTGGGTAAGCGCGCGACGGCGCATCGTTTACCCTCGCACCCCCGTGACGATGCCGCTAGTAGCGGCGGAAGACGAGCAGAGCGCCGCCCGAATGGACGACGCTCTGCTCGGATCGGTGCGGGATC
>NZ_QHHV01000306.1:0-3138 GCF_003947245.1 Actinoplanes sp. ATCC 53533
CGATGCCGGGCGGGAGCAGCTCGACGGCGTGGTTCAGGAGCGCGGTGAGCTGGTCGGCGGTGCGCAGCACGATGGGCGTCGGGGTGTCCTGGTAGAGCTGGCACGCGGCGGACTGCTGGTGGAGGCCTTCCACCGTCGCCTCGGGTGTCCAGTGGGAGAGAGCCAGGAAGCTGCCTGGTGACAGTGCGGCGCTGATGCGGCTGACGGCTGCCGCGGCGTCGGCGTCGTCCGGGATGTGTTGCAGTACGTAGCCCAGCAGGACCGCGACCGGTGCGGAGAAGTCGAGCAACGCGGTCACCGCGGGATCAGTGAGGATCTGCTCTGGTTCGCGGAGATCTCCTCTGACTGCCCGAGCGTTCGGGTCGCCGGCCAGCATGCTTTCGGCTTGCTCTACGGCGACCGGGTCGATATCGACGTAGACGACTCGGGCGGTCGGGTCGGTTTCGCGGGCGGTCTCGTGGGTGGCCTCCAGTGTCGGGATGCCTGCTCCGATGTCCAGGAACTGGCGGACGCCGAGGCCGGCCAGCCATCGAGTCGCTCGGGCGAGGAAGGCTCGGTTCGCGCGGGCGGCCCACGGTGCCGGCGGATAGCTGTGCTCGATCCGCGCCCACAGTTGACGATCGACTTCGAAGTGGTGCATGCCGCCCAGCGCGCAGTTGTAAACCCGTGCCGGCGCCGCGACGGTGATGTCCACGCCGTCGGGGACCCACCCCGCATTCGGCGTCGCCGCGGCTTCGCGGCGTGACGCCGTCGTCGGGGCCGGCACGTCGCCGGATGCCGGGCCTGCGGCCTGATGGCGGCCGGTAGTCATCGATAGTCTCCCCGAGTGGATGTGGCCCTGCCGCTCACACGATGGCGTTGTCGTTCCGGCTGGTCCGAGGCGGTTGAGCCGCTGTGGTGAGGGCTTGGCAAGGGAGCGGTGCCGCTGTGCCCTTCGCCCGGGTTCGCGCCGGGCGTGGGCTGCCAGTTGACTCGCCAGCCGGGGTAGCAGACGGCGACGAGGTAAGCGATGGCGCAGACGCCGGCAGCGGCCGGTAGTCCGGCGGTGGCGAGCAGACCGGCACCAACCAGCCCGCCGACCGGGATGCCGGCCCAGGCCAGCGCGTTGATCAGGGTTAGGACCCGGCCGCGCAACTCGGCCGGAACCGACTCGATCTGGACGGCCTCCACGATCGGGTTGAACACGCCCGCACCCAGCCCGGCGAGTCCCCACACCGCGATCACCGCCTCCGGAGGCCAGTCGGCCGCGAGCGCGGCGATGCGAGTCGGACCGGCCACAATCACCGCGATCAGGTAGACGCCTCGGCGGGGTAGCCGGTCGCTAAGGCGGGCGGTGACCAGTGCGGAGCATCCTGCGGTGCCGGCGGCGACGCCGAGCGCCAGGCCGATCATCGCCGGGCTGTGCCCGCCCGTGTGCGCCCACGTCGGCAGCAGAATGCTGATCAACGCTTGATCGATCAGGTTCGTCGCGAGGAACATGGTGGTCAGCGCCCGCAGGGATTGGTGGTGACGCAGATAGCCGGCACCGGCACGCAAGCGGCTGGCATACCTGCTCGAGCAGTGGTCGCGGGGTGGGTCGGTGACCGTGCGGGTGGCGATGCCGGCTGCGGCGGCAAGCAGTGCTGCGGAAACCCACAGCGCGGTGGCGCCTCCGGCCGCCACGATGAGCCAACCGGTGAGAGCCGGACCGACGGTGGTGGCCGCCCGTTCGATCACGATCGCGTACCCGGCGCCACGGGTGACCGAGTGTCCAGCGTCGGTCGCCGCGATGGGTAGCAGCAGGCGTTTCGCGGCGGCGGCCGGACCGTCAGCGGCCCCGACACCGGCCAGGATGAGGCCGATCAGCCACACCGGTCCAGCCGTGCCGACCGCCAGTACGGCGAGTAGCCCAGCGGACGTCAGGTCACCAGCGATGCTGATCCGGCGCGGGCCGATGCGGTCGAGCAGCGGCCCTGCCAGCCATTGCGTCAGCGCATACGGCATTGTCTGGCCCAGCAGGACCAGGCCGGCCTGCGCCGTGTTGCCGGTGCTCGACCAAACCAGCCACGGTACGGCTATCAACAGCATCCGCGTCACCGTCAACGCGCACGCCTGGGCCCCCAGCACACCGGCCAGAGCCCGCCTCCGCCCGGCTCTGGCAGCCGGCGGACCGGCCGCGGTGGTCGTCGACGTGATCGCGGCCCGCGCCGCGGAGAGCACTGTCACGCTTTCCACCTCCAGCAAGGTCGTCCACAAGGCGGCCGTCGGCGACCGTCCGGGCGAGGCGGCCGACGGCGAGCTGGCCGCGGTTGGTCCTGCCGGCTCCGCCGTAGGGTCGGTCGGGCCGAGCAGCTTGTGCAGCGGGAGCGCGGCGTCTGGCCTGCGGCGTGCACGAGACCGGTCGGCTGGTCGACGAAAGTGCGTCGCGGGTTCGGCGGGCACGTCCGGTCGAGTACGGCGGACGGGGCGTTGTCGGCGGTGGACGCTCGGATGGTTGACGTCGTCTACCAAATCAGCTGCGGCCCGATGTCGGGCACACCCGATGGATGACGCCGACATTTCATTGACACGCCGTGCCGTGCCGGGAGCACACCCCGGGCTGCGGCGATCGGGAATGGACCTGGATGTCCAGCAAGGCGGGGCGACCAACGGCGTGGTCTGCGCCCTTGCGAGGATGCCGCCGATGGCGCTGAGGTGGCGTGGACGCGTCGAGTAGCACAAGCCTGCCGGTACGCCCGCGAATTACGCTGGGTGAGATCATCCATCCTGTTGGGTGATCTGTAGAGCATTTCCTGTGGGCAACGTCGTTGCACTTCAGAAGTGCTTGCATGCCAGCGGTCGAGAAGAAGATTCGCAGGAGGGGTGCTGTGCAGGACGCGCCGCCAGTCATCACGCTCATCAGTCACCGCAGGGGCGAGGGCGTAACGACGCTGGCCGTGAAACTGGCCGATCAACTGGCCCGGCGCGGCTTCAGGATTCTCGTTGTCAGTGCGGACGCCAAGGCGGATACGGCCGCGGAACTCGGCTACGAGTCGCCCGGGGCCATCGGGCCCTGGACGGCCTATCACGTGGCCGGCGCTGGCTTGGTGTCGCTCGCGGAGCTGCGGTTACCCGAGACTCCGCTGGCTGAGGTTGACGTTGCGTCGCTGCGAGACTCCC
>NZ_QHHV01000307.1:0-6333 GCF_003947245.1 Actinoplanes sp. ATCC 53533
CACGATGATCGGGATGCCGGTCCAGCCGCGGAGACCGCGAATGACCTCGGTGCCCTCCAGTGTCGGGCAAGCCGAGATCGAGCACAACGAGGTCCGGGTGGTGGCGGGTGGCGGCGCGCAAGGCGGAGACGCCGTCAGGCGCGGTGTCGACATCGTAGTGACGGGCGCGCAGGTTGATGGTCAGCGCGCGGACGATCTGGGGTTCGTCGTCGACCACGAGGATGCGGGTCACCGGTCGGCGGCTGTCGGCAGCGAAAGGATCATGGTGAGTCCACCTCCGGGTGTCTCCTCCGGTGTCAGGGTGCCGCCCATCGCCTCGGTCAGACCACGGGACAGCGCGAGTCCGAGCCCGACACCGGTGTGGTTGTCACGGTCGCCGAACCGTTGGAAGGGCAGGAAGACATCGTCCCAGCGGTCTTCGGGGATGCCGGGTCCATGATCAATGACGCGGATCTCGACTGCGCCGCCCAGCGAACTCGCGGTGATGACCGGCGGCTGGTCGTCCGGGCTGTGCCGCAGCGCGTTTCCGGCCAGGTTGACGACGATCCGTTCGAGCAGGCCGGGGTCTGCGTGCAGGTACGGCAGGTCCTCGGGGATGTGCAGCCGCACGGATCGTCCGGCGGGGCCGAGGTCATCGAGGGCGCGCGGGACGATCTCCTCCGCGCCGACGCCGATCGCGGTCACGCCGAGAGCGCCGGCCTGCAGCCGACTCATGTCCAGCAGATTGGTGACCAGGCGGACCAGGCGGTCGATCGATTCGTCGGCGGTCGCCAGCAGTTCGGCGCGGTCGTGCTCGTCGAAGTCGACGTCGGCGCTGCGCAGGCTGGCGACGGCGGCTTTCGCGGAGGCGAGCGGGGTGCGCAGGTCGTGGCTGACCGCGGCGAGCAGCGCGGTCCGCATCCGGTCGGCCTCGGCGAGCGGCTTCGCGGACGCGGCCTCGGCGGCCAGCCGTTCCTGGCGCAGCGCGACGGCCGCCTGGGCCGCGAACGCCTCGACGATGCGCCGGTCGGATGCTTCGAGTTGCCGGCCGCACAGGAGCATCTTCAGGTCGTCGTTCACCTTGACTTCCACGTCGGCGTCCCCGGCGACGGTGCAGGGATTGTCGCCCACAACCGCTACCACGGCGCCCTTCTCCAGCAGGGTCACCGACTGCAGCGTGAACGTCTCGCGGAGCCGTTCGAGCAGCGCCGGCAGCGGCCGTTCGCCGCGCAGGACGCTGCCGGCGACGGTGGCCAGGGTCTGTGCGTCGGCGCCGGCCTGCGCGGCTTGCCTGGTTTTGCGGGCGGCGGTGTCGACGACCCAGCTGACCGCGATCGCGACCACCACGAAGATGGCCAGGGCGAGCAGGTTGTCGCCCTCGGCGATGGTGAACCTGCCGACCGGCGGCGTGAAGAACCAGTTGAGCAGCAGCGATCCGGCGACGGCGGCGAGCAGGGCCGGCCAGAGCCCGCCGATCAGGGCCACGCCGACGACGGCGACCAGGAACAGCAGGATGTCGTTGGTCAGCGACAGCGACGGTCCGGCGTCCAGCAGGGCGGTGAGGATCGGCAGCCCGACCACGGTCGCTATGAAGCCGCCGATGCGGCGGCGCCTCGACAGCGCCGCCGGCATCCGCCGGGCGCGGAGGCCCTGAGCGGCCCGTTCATGCGACACGAGGTGCACGTCGATGGTGCCGGACAGGGCGGTGGTGGTGACGCCGACGCCGGTGGCGAAGATCTGGGCGAATTTGCCGCGGCTGGAAACGCCGAGCACGATCTGGGTGGCGTTGACGGCGCGGGCGAAGTCGAGCAGCGCCCGTGGCACATCGGCGCCGACAACCTGGTGGTAGGTGCCGCCCAGGCTCTCCACCAGCACCCGCTGGCGGGACAGGGCAGCGGGATCGGCGCCGGCGAGGCCGTCGTTGCGGGTGACGTGGACGGCCATCAGGTCGGCGCCTTTGTCCCGGGCGGCGATCCGGGCGGCGCGGCGGATGAGCGTGTCACCCTCGGGGCCGCCGGTCAGTGCCACGACGACCCGCTCGCGGGTTTCCCAGGTGGCACTGATCCGGTTGTCGGCCCGGTACTTGTCGAGCTGGTCCTCGACTTTGTCGGCGAGCCAGAGCAGCGCCAGCTCGCGCAGGGCGGTCAGGTTGCCGGTGCGGAAGTAGTTGCCGAGCGCCGCGTCGATCTTCTCGGGCCGGTAGATGTTGCCGTGCGCCATCCGGCGGCGCAGCGCCTCCGGGGTCATGTCGACCAGCTCGACCTGCTCGGCCGCGCGGACCACGGCGTCGGGCACGGTCTCGCGCTGCTCGACGCCGGTGATCTGGGCGACCACGTCGTTGAGCGACTCCAGGTGCTGGATATTGACAGTGGTCAGCACGTCGATGCCGGCGTCGAGCAGGTCCCGCACGTCCTGCCAGCGTTTGGCGTGGCGCGAGCCGGGCACGTTGGTGTGCGCGAGTTCGTCGACGACGGCGACCTCGGGTTGCCGGGCCAGGACCGCGTCCAGGTCCATCTCGGTGAACTCGGCGCCCCGGTAGGTCATCGTCCGGCGCGGCACGATCTCCAGGTCGGCGAGCATGGCCTGGGTGTGTTTGCGGCCGTGTGTCTCGACGAAGGCGACGACCACGTCGGTGCCGCGCTCGGCGCGCCGGTGGGCCTCTTCGAGCATCGTGTACGTCTTGCCGACGCCCGGGGCGGCGCCGAGGTAGATCCGCAGTTCTCCGCGTGCCATCTCGGCGCCGCCTCTCCCCTCTTTCAGGGTCTACTTGTTGTCGAGTGCGAGGTTGAGTTCCAGGACGTTGACGCCGGGTTCGCCGAGGAAGCCGAGCGCCCGGCCGGTGGTGTTGTCCTCGACCAGTTCGCGGACGGCCGCTTCGGACAGTCCGCGTTCGCGGGCGATCCGGGGCACCTGCAGGGCCGCGTAGGCCGGGCTGATGTCCGGGTCGAGGCCGCTGGCGCTGGCGGTGACCGCGTCCGCCGGGACCGCGGGCTCGGCGGGGGCGTCGCCGCGGATCGGGGTGATGACACCGCCGAGGGCCTGGTAGTCCTCGCCGTTCTTGGCGGATTCGACGGTCACGCCGTCGTAGGTGGCGACGAACGGCGTACCGGTCTGGTTGACCGACACGACCCGGGTGACCGGGCCGGTGAGCCCGTCGCGGTGAAAGACGGCCAGCACCGCGCCGACGCCGTCGGCGGTGCAGTAGGGCCGGCTGCCGTCGACGCCTTCGAGTTCGCCGATCGCGAGGCTGCGGGCGCAGACCTGGGTGAGCAGGCTCTTGCGGTCCGGGGTGTCCACCATGTCGTTCGGGCCGAGGTTGCTGGCCGAGGTGGCGGTGGGGTCGTAGCCGTCGCCGGCGGCGGACGGCCGGCTCTGGAAGTAGCGCGGATCGGGGTTGCCGTCCGCGTCGGTGAAGGCCTGCCCGATGAGCCGGCTGCCGACCTGCTTGCCGGCCACGGTGACCAGCGAGCCGTCGGCCCGGTTGTCGAGCCCCGGAAGGCGGCCCACGCCGACCATGAGCAGCGGGTAGGCGATGCCGAGCAGCACGGTGAAGACGAGCAGCGCGCGCAGCGCGGCGAGGTGCTGGGACAGCCAGGAAGGAAGACGCACGGTGATCAGATCCCCGGGATGAACTGGATGAGCAGGTCGATGAGCTTGATGCCGAGGAACGGGGCGATGACGCCGCCGAGGCCGTAGACCAGCAGGTTGCGGCGCAGCAGGGCGCTGGCGGAGGCCGGGGTGTATCGCACGCCGCGCAGCGCGAGCGGGATCAGCGCGACGATGACCAGCGCGTTGAAGATGACCGCGGACAGGATCGCCGAGCCGGGCGAGTGCAGCCGCATCACGTTCAGCGTGTCCAGGCCCGGATACACGGCCGCGAACATGGCCGGGATGATGGCGAAGTACTTGGCGATGTCGTTGGTGATGGAGAAGGTGGTCAACGCCCCGCGGGTGATCAGCAACTGCTTGCCGATCTCCACGATCTCGATCAGCTTCGTCGGGTCGGAGTCAAGGTCGACCATGTTGCCGGCCTCCTTGGCGGCCGACGTGCCGGTGTTCATGGCCACGCCGACGTCGGCCTGGGCCAGGGCGGGCGCGTCGTTGGTGCCGTCGCCGGTCATCGCGACCAGCCGGCCGCCTTCCTGCTCCTTGCGGATGTAGGCGAGCTTGTCCTCCGGGGTGGCCTCGGCCAGGAAGTCGTCCACCCCGGCCTCGTCGGCGATCGCCTTGGCGGTGCGGGGGTTGTCGCCGGTGATCATCACGGTGCGGATGCCCATCCGGCGCATCTCGTCGAAGCGTTCCCGCATCCCGGACTTGACCACATCCTTGAGGTGGATCACCCCGAGGGCCCGGGCCGGCTGCCCGGCGATCTGTTCGGCGACGACCAGCGGTGTGCCGCCGGTGCCGCTGACCAGGTCGACGATCTCGCCGACCTCCTCGGTGGGGTGACCGCCGTGCTGCCGGACCCACTTCATGACGGCCGCGGCCGCGCCCTTGCGGACCTGCCGGTCGCCGAGGTCGACGCCGCTCATCCGGGTCTGCGCGGTGAACGGCACGAACGTCGCGTGCGTCATCAGGCCCGGCTCTCGTTCCCGCAGCCCGAACTCCGTCTTGGCCAGCACGACCACGGACCGGCCCTCCGGGGTCTCGTCGGCCAGACTGGACAGCTGCGCGGCGTCCGCCAGGGTCGCGGCCGTGACCCCGTCCACCGGTACGAACTCCGCGGCCTGGCGATTGCCGAGGGTGATCGTGCCGGTCTTGTCGAGCAGCAGCGTGTTCACGTCGCCGGCCGCCTCGACCGCGCGGCCGCTCATGGCGAGCACGTTGCGCTGCACGAGCCGGTCCATGCCGGCGATGCCGATGGCCGACAGCAGCGCCCCGATGGTGGTCGGGATGAGGCAGACGATGAGCGACACCATGACGATGCCCGTGACACCGTCGGCGTTGATCGCGGCGGTGTCCGGCGCCGCCGCCTGGAACGCCTTGGAGAAGATCGCCAAGGGCTGCAAAGTGACCACGGACAGCAGGAAGATCAGGGTGAGCGCGGCGAGCAGGATGTTCAGCGCGATCTCGTTCGGGGTCTTCTGCCGGTTGGCGCCCTCGACCAGCGCGATCATCCGGTCGACGAAGCTCTCCCCCGGCTTCTGGGTGATCCGCACGACGATCCGGTCGGAGAGCACCTTGGTGCCGCCGGTGACCGCCGACCGGTCGCCGCCGGACTCGCGGATCACCGGCGCGGACTCGCCGGTGATGGCGGACTCGTCGACGCTGGCGATGCCCTCGATGACGTCGCCGTCACCGGGGATGGTCTCGCCGGCCTCGACCACGACGACGTCGCCCTGCCGCAGTTCCGGCGCGGGCACCTGCTCCTCCCGGCCGTCCTTGCCCAGCCGCCGCGCGACGGTGTCCTTCTTCGACTGCCGCAGCGCCGCGGCCTGGGCCTTGCCCCGGCCCTCCGCGACGGCCTCGGCCAGGTTGGCGAACACGACCGTCAACCACAGCCAGACCGTGATCAACCAAGCGAGCACGGTCGGGTCCGTGACCGCCAGCACGGTGGTGAACAGGGCACCGATCTCGACGATGAGCATCACCGGGTTGTGCCACAGGGTGCGCGGGTCGAGCTTGACCACGGCGGCCGGCAGCGACCGCCACAGCTGCGCCGGGTCGAGCAGGCCGCCCCCGACGCGGCGGGTGCCCGCCGGTGCGGGTGATTCGGTGGAGGGCTTCTCCAGGGTTGGGGTGGTCATGACAGGCCCTCCGCGAGGGGTCCGAGAGCGAGAGCGGGCAGGAAGGTCAGCGCCACGAGCACGACGGTGACGCCGACGACCATCCCGACGAACAGTGGTTGGTGGGTGGGCAGGGTGCCCTCGGACTCCGGCGTCGCCTTCTGCCTCGCGAGAGAGCCGGCCAACGCCAGCACGAGCACCATCGGCAGGAACCGGCCGAGCAGCATCGCCAGCCCCAGCGCGGTGTCCCACCACGGGGTGTTGACGGTGATGCCGCCGAAGGCGGAGCCGTTGTTGTTGCCCGCGCTGGTGAACGCGTACAGCACCTCCGACAGGCCGTGCGGGCCCACGTTGAGCGCGGTGGCGTTGTTGCCGGTGGCGAAGGCCGCCGCCGTACCGGTCAGCACGATCGTCGGGGTGACCAGGAAGTACAGCGACGCGAGTTTCATCTCCCGGGCGCCGATCTTCTTGCCCAGATACTCCGGCGTGCGCCCGACCATCAGCCCGGCCACGAAGACCGTGATGACCGCCAGGATGAGCAGGCCGTAGAGGCCCGAGCCGACACCGCCGGGTGCGACCTCGCCGAGCATCATGTTGACGATCGGCATCATCCCGCCGAACGGCGTGT
>NZ_QHHV01000308.1:0-7675 GCF_003947245.1 Actinoplanes sp. ATCC 53533
CAACCCYYCGCGATCCGTGCGGCCGAATGGGATCTGGGCATGCGGCTGCTCGTCGCCAAGTCGCGCCACATGCCGACCGCGATCGCCTGGGATTCCGACCGGCTGACCCTGCGCGACAGCCACACCGACACCCAACACAAGACCTGGCACGGCTACTGCCTCGCCAGCTTCGACCTGACCGGAATCGACCTGCCGTGCCAGTTCGTGGCCATCAGCGCCCACCTGAACCCGAGCTCCGCGGCAGCCGCCGCGATCGAGGCGCAGATCATCGGGACCAGGGCATACCGACACGACGGCCTCGGCGTAATCGCGGGCGACGTCAATCACCCGCCGCTAGACGACCCGGAGCCGGACTGGACCACGATCCAGCCGTACAACCGGATGGCCCGCTGCCTGCCCATCACGTCCCCCGACGACCCGTGGCGGGCCAACACCATCGTCGGACAAACCCTGTACTCCGGCGGCTTCACCGACGTCGCCGCCCACGTCGCCGACCAGCACAACGACCCCACCCAGCGCCAGCCGACCGGCAAACACGGCGGCATCCGCGCCGACCAGATCCACGTGACCCCGGCACTCCGTCCCGCTATCGCGGGCGGGTTCCGTCGGGACACCACCGCGCACACCGACCACCACGCCGTCGGCGCCGACCTCGACCTCGCCCAGGCAGACCTCACCCAACTCCGTAAATACACCTGATCAGGGCACCGCCGCGGCTCTGCCACGTCGATGCAGGTCCGCCCCGTCCGCCACCGGACAACCCGTGGCCCGTGACCAGTCACCCACGTCGTCGCCTGCCCACATCCCGTGACCCCGCGCAGAAGGACCGAACTCTCCATGCCCGACACCATCCCGACCCCCGCGGCCCTCTCAGCGAGCAACCGGCACCGGCGCCTGGTCATCGCGGGAGTCACGGTCTCGACGCTGCTGATCACCGCTGGCGCGGTTGTTGCCACCCGGACCACCACATCGCCGGTCCTGGCGCCGACTCACCCGGGCGCCGCCATCTCCGCGAGCACCCCGCCACCGCAACCGCCCACCACCCGTGAACGGATCCTCGCAACCGCCGACCGGCTCACCGCGGCACCCGGCGACCACACGTCGGGCCGATACGAGTACCGGCGCATCCGGACCTGGATGCTGACCACCACCGGACGGCCCGCACCCCGGCCGATGACCACCATCGTGATGGCCCGTGATGCCCACAGCTGGGTCGCCGCCGACGGCTCCGGCACCGTCACCGCCATCGAGCCCAGCCCCGACTACACCCTGGCAGGCGCCGACCCGAACTTCCGCAGCACCGACACCGAGTTCCACGGCGAGAAGGCCACCACCACCCGGCACCCGGCCGGGGAACTCGCAGGATCTCTCACCGGCCCCATACCCACCGACGCGGCCGTGCTCGCCCGCGTCCTGGACGCCGTCGACCCCACCCGCACCGGGCCCGAGGCGACGATCATCGACGTCCAGGACCTGTACGGCTCCCGGTACGTGCCCCTTCCGGCCCGCGCCGCCGTCCTGCGGATGCTGGCTGGCATCCCCGGCCTGGCGTTCCACGAACGGGTCACCGACCGGCTCGGCCGCACCGGACTCGCCATCAGCCTCGACACCGACACCCGCGACGCCCCCGCCCTGCGCCACCGTCTGACCTTCGACCCCGAAACCGGGCAACTGCTGGCCTACCAGCAGGACCTCACCGCCCACGAACCGGATCTGAAGGTTCCCGCCGGGCGGATCTTCTACTACCGACTGTTCATCGACCAGCACCGCAGCAACACCCGACCGGCCTAGAACAGCCCAGCCCAGGCGTTGACGCGCCGGCATCGGCGCCGACGCCCAGGGGCTCCGCTCCCGCATCCCGTTACGGTTGAAAGGCATCCCACCACCATGACCACCCCCTCACCGCGTATCAAAATCCGGCGATACCTGATCCCGGCTGCCGCCGCCGTTCTGAGCCTGGCGGTAACCGCGGGCGTGATCGACATTGTCGGCGCGGGCGGCACCGCCGACACCGCGACGTCGGCCGCGAGCGACGCAACCCCGACACCACCGAGCAGCAGGCCCTCGTCCGCCGCGCCCAGCAACGACCCTGAGCCGGCAGGCCGAGCGCCATTGCCTTCAGGCTCGGCGCAGACCATCCGCGTGTTCACCGGCCGCACCTCGGCCCGCGAACCGTTGCGGCGACTCGCGGCGACATTGACGGCCAGCCGGGCCGACACCGAGCGCGGGGCCTTCGAGTACGTCGCCGAGCAGCAGTGGGCCGGGTCCACCACCGTGATCGACAGAGTCGGGACCACCGCGATGATCCCGATGACGCACCAGCGGTGGCGGGCCGCGGACAGGTCCGGGCACAAGCAGACCCGCGAATACCCGCCCGGCACCGAACCGAGCACGTGGTCGGCCCTGCCCCGACACACCGTCCGCATCAACGCGAGGTACTTCGACCCCGGTGAGCTGCCCGGCCCTGCCGACCTGGGCGCCGACCGAGGCACGGTCACCGCTGCGATCACCAGCCGCACGCAACCCGAGAACGGGATCATGGACGTCGTGCGGGCCGTGGACGAGCTGTACCGCGACCGGGCTCCCCGGCTCACCACCCGCGCCGCCATCCTCGACATCCTCGCCGACGCCGACCTGGACTGGACCGGCCCTGACACCGACAAACTCGGACGGGCGTGCCTGACCGTCAGCATCGACACCCGCACGCCGCGAAACCCCGGCGTCAGCCGTGACCTGCTCCAGCTCGACCCCGCCACCGGCGAGGTAACCGGATACGAGCACGTGCTGCTGACCAACCCAGGCGGGCTCACCGGCCGGTTCCCGCAAACCGCTGACCTTCACCTCTACACGACGCGGGACCGCAGGGCCACCGTACGGTGACCGCCCACCTCGTCCGCCGCGCTGCGGCCCGCTTGCCGGGCAGGCCAGCACCCCGCCTGGCCCGCAGGCTCCAACACCTCACCGGCCTGCTCCACCAGGCCACCGTCACCAAGAGCGACGGGCACACCATCCCCGACGCGTTCACCGCCGACCCTGTTCTGACCACACCGCGCCGGTAAGCCGCCGGGCGTCCAGCCCGATCCGAGCTCGCGTGCGTCTGCCGACCGCTGCCGTGGCAGAGCACCGTGAGACACCGCCAAGCGATGGTGCTGGTCCGCCCGTTTCATCGAGGTTCCCGCAGGAGAGCAGAAGCCGTGCCGGTCCCCGCCACCGATCCCTACCGGCGTGACCCCCGCACGGTCGCGAACCTCACCTCCTACCTCTCGGACTCGCCGGTATGGGTATGGGTGTATCGCTGTGGCTCCTGGCGGCCGGGCGTCATCGTGCAGGCCTCGCCGCGCGCGGCCATGGTCCGGTACCGGCCGAACGAGGGAGTCGGCACCTCCGTCGACACCGTAACCGGCGCCTGCCTCGCCCATCGTGAGGAACCCGATGCCTACCTGGACCGGGCCCGCCCGCAGAGCAACCAATGACACGAGACCAACTAACCTGGCCAGGGAGGACACGGCGACGACGGTCAGTACGGCCCTGGATGTCGGGTGCCGGCCAGCCGCATCATGGTCCTCACGTACTGCCGGACCCGTGCCGGATCCTCGGGAAAGTAGCTGTCCCAGTCCCGGTCCAGCGGCGTCCACCCATCGGCTGCCCGCATTCGGCGGCCAGCGACGCCGCATCGTCCGCGAACGCGACATACGACAATGACAGCGTCGGTGGCCAATCCGGATGGAATGAACGCACAGTCGCCGCCCGCCGGCCGCTCCAGCAGTTCGAGCCGAAGACCGGTTTCCTCAGGCAGGTCCCGGACCGCAGCCTCCCGTGGGGCCTCGTCGTATTCGATCTTGCCGCCCGGCGGTACCCATGCTTGCCACCGGTGCTGGACCAGCACGACCTGCGCCAAGCAACGATCGAGCACCCAGACCTCCGCGGCCAGCGGCTCCATCAGCGCGGCCAGGGCTGATGGCAGCCGAGCCTTGGCGCCGTCGGACTTCAGCACCGCGCCTCGACATCGTGAACGACCGCGTCCACGACACGCTGCCCAAGTCGGCTACAGCTCATCCCCACCTCCGTTACGACCCGAGTCCGGTAACGCCACCTGGACCAACGTCGCTTCGTTCTCGGTGACGTCGTTCCAAGCGCCATTCAGCAACGCGCAGTGCAAGGACCCGACAACTGGTCAGTGCACCGGCACCGCTGATGTCAACGCCGGCGTGGCCGACAACCGACGCGCTTGCGCGAGGGGCCGCCACCGCGACGGCGGCTTGATCGGCGGGGTTAGCATCGCGGCGATG
The DNA here is from genome assembly GCF_003947245.1 of Actinoplanes sp. ATCC 53533. NCBI lineage: Bacteria > Bacillati > Actinomycetota > Actinomycetes > Micromonosporales > Micromonosporaceae > Actinoplanes > Actinoplanes sp. ATCC 53533. Next base: position 4,290 of record NZ_QHHV01000308.1, read on the forward strand.
CAGGTCGTCGCCACTATCGCAGCCGCCGCGCTCGGCGCCGGTGTCGGCATGCTCATGCCGTTGCCGACCTACCGGCTGTCCGTGGCGGCCGACAGCGACCCGGCAGGCAACTGTCCGCATTGCCAGGCGTCGCTGCCGGCCGGACTACGCGGTTGGATCGGACACGGCACCTGTACCTCCTGCGGCAGTCCGCTCACCTCGCCGCCATGGCACTTCGTCGCGGTCACCGCATTGGCCTTCGCATTGCTCGGCTGGAGCCTGCCACACCGCATCCCCGCAGAGGTCCTCCTGCTCGCCGCCTGGCTTGTTCTCACCGGCACCGGCATCTGGCTCGCCGCCATCGACCTGCACGTACAGCGACTGCCGACGAAGATCATCACGGCTACCGCCGCCGCCTGCGGGTTGCTGATCGCCGCCGCCGCGCTCGTGAGTGACCGGCTTGGGCTCGCGGCAACGGCCAGCAGCGCCGCATTGGTGCTGGGGCTGGCCTATCTGACCTTGGCGCTGCTCGCTCCTGGACAACTCGGGGTAGGCGATGTTCGCCTGGCAGCGCTGTGCGGCCTGCTCCTGGGAACACACGGCTGGGGCGCGGTCGTGCTCGGTGCGGCCTTGCCGTGGTTGCTGTCGTCGATCGTCGCCGGGGCGCTGCTGTCGACCGGACGGGTCCGCCGCGGTGCGCTGATACCGTTCGGCCCATATTTGATCGTCGGCACCCTGCTCGCTGGGATCATCACCGGCTTGGGGGCGGCCGGGTATTAACTCGATCGCGTAGTGAAGGCCATGACTTTATGATCGGCCTGTGCTTCTGTACGACGAGAACTTTCAGCCACTGGAGGGCGAGGAACTCCAGCAGGCGCTCGAAGACCTGTGGGAAAACGATCCGGCGTCCTTCGCTGACGCCTACATCGACCTCGGCCATTCCGAGCACATCGAGTTTCTCACATTCGCGGACCGGTTGTCGGCGCTGATCTGGCTTCACCGCACGGTCAACGCGGGGGTGGTCAAGACCACGACGTCGCACGCGGACTCATGGCGCACAGGCAATCACCGCGTGGCTGGCTGGTCGGGGGAATCCGACGACAACCTGCGGGAGGAAGGCCGCCTGCTGGGGGACATGTCAACAATCAGCGCCGGAGCGGTGATCGCGGCGTGCGCAGCAGCGCTGGAGTCGCTGGCGACGAGCTTACTCGATCGTGACAGTGATTCGCCCCTACGGAAACGAGGGCTACAGGTAAAGATCGCCGCGCTGATCGAGCGGTGGCCGCACCTCTTGGAACCGCAGATGATCCGTGACAGCACGCAATGGATTGCCGAGCGGCGCAATGCGTTCGCCCACTCGCTGCTCGACGAGGTGGAACCGTGGAACCGCTCGCGTGGACCGTGGACGTTTGACGACGACGCGGTTGAGGAGGCGTTCACGCGGGTGGGTGAGGTCGCAAGTTGTCTGGCAGTGGCGTGGACCGCTGATCATCGCGGGGAGGGCTGACCGGCCGGTCAGGAAGCGGCCATGCGCAGCACAATCTCCAGCATGGCCAGCGTGTCTGCCTGATGCCCGCGTCTGAGCCGCGCCGCGTCGTGTTCGGCGCGGAGGATTTGGATGAACGATCCGTAGCCGGTGGTGTGCCATTCGCGCGCATCCGCCGTTGTGGAGCCTGGAAATACCTCGTCGGCTGCGCGCCCATCTCGATCGAGGAGAACCCCCACAGGACCCGACGTGGGTCGTCGAGGGTGATCCCGTCCCGTCTGGCGATGCGGAGCCACCACCGCGTGCCGCGGTAGCCGTCGATCTGCCAGATGCCCGCCCAACCGTAGCGGTCTGCCTTACGGGCATGGGTGTCAAAGCCGCAGCCGCACGACCAGTCGCTGGCCCGGAGGTGCCAGGTGAAGTCTCCGACGGGCACGACGGAGCGGGCGATTGGGTCTTCGAAGTAGGCCCCGGCACGCATGGTGACGGCTGCGGTGACTTGGGATGGCCGCCTACTGCTCGCCGCCTGGCTGTTCTCACCGGCGCCGGTATCCGGCTCGCAGCCATCGACCTGCACGTACAGCGACTGCCGAGGAAGATCGTCGCGACTGCCGCCGCCGTCCGCGGGCTCCTGATCATCGCCGCCGCGCAAGTGAGTGACCGGCTCGGACTCGCGGCAACGGCCGGCAGCGCCGCGCTGGTGCCCGTGCTGGCGTATCTGGCCACGGCGCTGCTGATACCTGGACAGCTCGGGGTGGCGATGCCCGCCTGGCAGCCCTGTGCGGCCTGCAACTGGGAACGGACGGCTGGGGCGCGGTCGTACTCGGCACGGCCCTGACGTGGTTGCGATCGTCGCAGCGGCACTGCTATCGACTAGACGGATCCGTCGCGGCACCCTGATACCGTTCGGCCCGCGTTTGATCGTCGGCACCCTGCTCGCTGGAGTCATCACCGGCTGACGGTTCCCGTGATCGGTGACATATTCGCGGCGTCAATGGCATCCGAGCGGCACATATGCCATTGATGTGAGAACAGAAAGCCGCCATCATTGTCATGTCCCGTCTGCCGCATCAATTAGCAATTGCGCAGGGATGCCCAATCTGCGGCATCGGAGCTACCATGCCGACATGAAATGGCGATGGTGGATTCCCAAGCTGGTACGGCAACTGTATAACAACCGACTACTGGCGGCGGTACTCGAAGGACGAATGCGTCTCGACGAATTGCCGTCCGAGTTGCAGGACGACGTTCGGGTTGCGATTGCCCGCCGCGTGCTGGCCGAACGAGACGAGAAGTCATAGGTGCGGCGAAACAAGTAGCCGCAATCCGGGCATGTCTGGGGCGGTAGCAGCCCCGGGAGCGTGTGCTCGTGCCGTCTTTCGATGCGGTCCGTTGCGCCGTCAGGCATGCGTGGCTGTTATCCCGGGGGTATGACCGACACGCGTGGCCAGCGTGTCGCGGGTTGGTGGCGCGCGAGCCGGGCGAGGGAATGCTGTATGTCGATGCGTCGGGGATTACGTCGCCAGACCCCGTTGAGGAGGTCGGCGAGGCCCAACGGGGCGCAGATTTCGATGACGTCGTCGGCGCCGAGGCGTACGGCCACTGCGGTAGCGGTTTCGGGCCAGGTGCCCACCGCGGCGCGAATCGACGTCAGGGGTTCGACCGCGGTGCCGCCGAATTTGGCTGGGTACCAGGTGTGTACCGCTGCCTGGTTCTTCGCCTCCCAGGGCATGACAGGTAGTCGTCGCTGGAGCCGTTCTGTCATCCTGTCGTCGTTGGTGCGGCTGAGGTCGTGCGGGTCGAAGAAGGCGACGTCCACGTCCCGGACCTCTGCTGGCAGGAACCCGGATCCGTAGCGCTCGCCCCAGACGAGATCGCGTAGAACTCCGGCACCGATCCAGGCCTCGGGGATCTGCTCGTC
>NZ_QHHV01000309.1:0-10547 GCF_003947245.1 Actinoplanes sp. ATCC 53533
CTACGGCCGGCAGCGTCATCAGCAGCAGTTCCTCAAAGCCGTGCTCAAGCAGGCGGTGAGCGACGGCCTCAACTCGCCGACCAAGCTGCCCGGCCTACTGTCCGCAGTCGGCAAGACGATGACGGTCGACTCAGGTGGTGTCTCCCTGGAGGACTGGGTCTTCGCCATGCGTGGACTCAACCCGGATGATCTGGTGACTATCAAGACCAACGCAGGCCGGTTCAACAGCAAGTCGGTACCGGGCGTGGGCAGCGTCGAGGTTCTCAGTGACGACAGCTTGCAGCTGCTGAAGGCCGTCAAGAACGACGACGTCGCCGCCTTCGCCCAGTCTCACCCGTCCTGGGTCTCGGCGACCTAACGGGTTCCTCTTCTTTCATCGGCTCCGCGCTTTAGATTCCAGCGGCTGGACCGCAGATCCAAGCCGCTGCGGCCAAAGCGGCGCACACCGCCCTTGACTCACTCGGTCCCCGGCCTCGGCCACACCGCATGGCGCATGGCGTGGCCCTCTACACCCCACGGGAAACAATGAAACCCATCGACCCGCACACCGACACGTACTACGAGCGCTTAGCCCGGTGGCCGTCGTGACGGCTCTCACGACGGCCCGCGGCGCGATACTGATGGTGGTCAGCGCGGTCTTGGCGCCGATCGCGGGGCTGATTGCCTGGAAGGTCCGACGCCGCCCGACCCCCATTGAAGGCCCGGCAATGAGCGCCGCCGAAGACGACCGGCTCGCGCAATGGGGCGACAACCTCGACCGGGAATTCTGGGCCGCCGCAGACGCGGTGTCCGCGATACCGTCAGGCACCATCGCCGACCAGCACAATCCACGGGCGGTGGCCAGGCTGGCCACCGCCGTGAACCCGATTCACCACTGGCTGACGCAACCGCGTGGATATGACGAGCTGCAGGCAACCGCCGAGATCATGCGCCGGCTCGGGCGAAGCGCGATTCAAGTGCAGGCGGCAGCCTTGGCCGCCGCTCGGCATCCCGACGACGCGCTATTGGCCGCCGTACTGTCTGCCAGCATGACGGATCTCGAACAAACCGTTCACGACGCCGCCTCAGCGTCGCCGTAGAGTAAAGCCCTGACCCGGTCAGTAACCAGGTCAGTGGCGAGTTCCGGCAGGTCCAGCGAGTCAGGATCCTGCTCGCCGCCGCGGGCAGGACCCCGAACGCGGTCATCGCCCGCCGCATCGGCTGCACACCGTGCACGGTGCGTAAAGTTCGGTGGGATTGCCGCAGCGGGGTATGCGGGCGCTGAGCGACCGGCCCAGATCCGGGCGCCCGCCGGTCACGACGTCGACGTGCACCTGCTGATCCTCGCGACCCGACCAGTGAACCCCCGAGCACCGACGCCCAGTGCTGGCGCGACGGCCTCCGCGCTGCTGTGAGGCGGAGGCCGGTGGCGGTGTGCGGGTTAGGACTTGCGGGAGCGACCGATGGGATATCCCTGTTCGCGTAGAGTGCTGGCCCAGCCTTGGATGGTGCCGTACGGCTTGCCGTAGTGCTTGGCCAGCTCGGTCAGCTTGCCGTCCACCTGCTTGTACACCCGCATGATCTCGTCGGCAGGCGGCCGGCCACGCCGGTCGGCGCCGACGACCGGGGACGCTTCCACCGGCGGGGTTGCGGTCTTGGACTTGGCCCGGCCTCGCACGGGCTTCGCGGCGCGCCGTCCGGGCGGGTCGGCCGCCGGTGCCGGGCTCGATGCCGCTGGCGTCGTGGCCCCATCCCGGTCGTCGGCCGGCGAACCGCTCTCCACCGCGGAGGCGGGTTCGCCGGCGATGTCGGCGGCGGCGGGCTCATCGACGACACTGGTGTCGTCGGGGTCGGTCGTCTGTGGCACCTCGGCATCGAGGTGCGAGGTCGCTGCCGACACGGGGGCCGAGTCGGCTTCGTCGAGTGCGGCCTTGACCCACTTCAGGACCCGCCGCCGGGCTTGCGGATCCAGTTGGTACAGCAACTCGAACGACTGCTGCATGACGGTCAACTCGGGCAACGCCATCAAGTCTTCTACCTCATCTGCTGGTCAAACATTGTGAGCTACCCACAGTAGGCGAACGGCTGTCATGCCACCGAACGAGGGCAACACGTCGCCATCGCATATTTGCCGACAACCAGCCAGGGACGGCCACAACCCGCCGCCACACGAATCCGGCTCACCCAACCGTGGGACATCGTCGTCAGGTCGGGTCGGGGATCCTGTTGTCACGGTGGATCGGCCGTCGTCCTGCCGGGACCAGTGCTTGTCAGCCATGCTCTGGGGGATCTCGATGTCGGACACCGCAGCTGGCGGGGCCCCTTAGCGGACGGACGAACGCAATGTACGCTGCCGGGCGGCCCACCACCGCTCTGCGAGCCGTACCAGCAGAAACACCGCCCCCACGTAGAGCCAGCCGACCAGCACATCGATGATGTAGTGCTCACCGGTGTAGACCAGCGTGAACGTCATCGCGATCGGATACGTCAGCAACAGCGGCCACCATCGCTTGCGCACCATCGGCAGGAAGAAGACCACCGCCATCAGGGCCCACGCGGTATGCAGCGACGGCATCGCCGCAACCGGGTTGGACTGATCTACCCGCAGCTCGTTCAGCGTGTTGCCGGCGCCCTGCAATCCGATCACGTCCCAGCCTCGATCGGATATCAGGGTCACCTTCTCGGCCAGTTTCCCCTTGTCGCTGGCCCACCACGGCGGCGCGGCCGGGTAGACGAAGTACGTGATCAACCCGGCCAGGCACAGGGTGAACCAGCGTCGGACGAACCGAGCCCACAACGGCCGGGTGCGCAGCCACAGCACCACCGCGATGGTAGGCACGACGAAGAAGTGTGAGACGTAAACCACCGTGACGACCGCCATCCACCACGGGGTAGTGCCGTCGTAGAGATGCTGCTGCAGCCAGGTCGTCGGCACCTGCCCGCCGGTGAGCCAGCCGAACATCGCCTTGTCAGCCTCGATCAGCGGGGTGACGTACGGCTCGCGTAGGCCGTCCGCGTATCCACGCGAGACGTTGTAGACCATCAGCAGCAAGACGATCGGCAGCCAGTCGCGCAGGAAGAGCAGGTGCTGCTTCCACGGCAGGTGGTTACGCCAGGCAATGGTCGCCAGCCAGAGCCAGCCGAAAACCGCCATCGGGTCGCTGCTGGGCACCCCGACGAACCCGACGAAGATCCCGAACGCCGTCGCCCAGATCAGGATGCCGAGGATGCGCCGTTTGGCCAGGGCGCCAGGCGCAGGCACGGTCGTCGTCTCAGGCGGGGCTTGCAGCATCGTCACACGGCGAAGCGTAGCGAGACCGCGTCCACGACCCCTGGGCGACACCGCAGTGGCTCGACACCATAGCGTCGGCTGAGATCAGCCCGTTAAGCATGCATTCTCTGGAACAGTGGGCCCACCGGCCCTGCTCAACGCCGATGTCGGCGATAGCCTCAGCCGACAACCCGATCGTTGACTGACGTCAGGCTGTGACTCAACGTCCGACCTCGAACTAGCCGTCAACGTGCACCCAGCCCGGTACCGAGCGCAGCACTCCGGTGCCGTACTGGAGGTGCCACCCGTCAGCTTTCGTCGCGTGGGCCGTCCCGGTACGCCCAAGCGGTGATCTTCGTCTTTGTGGCGCTGGACGTCACTGGATCCCGGGATGAACCGTCGCCCCCGTCGAGGTCAGTGGAACCGTCGGCCTCGGATGTGTCGGTGGCCGCTGTGGCCGCGGTCGAAGGGTCGCCCGCGGGCGCCGTCGTGGCGGCTGGGCCGCCGGTGGCCGGCGCTGCGGCGGCTGGCCGGCGGCGTGACCGCAGGACCATAACGCCGGCGGCCGCCGCGCACAGCGCCGCGAGAATCCATCCGGCGAAGGTCCACGGACTGGGGGCTGCCGTCGCGTCGGCGACCAATCGGGCGAACTGGGCCTGCTCGGCCGCTGATGCGGTGTCTGTGCCGCTGGTCGCGCCGCCGTGGCCCTGCGCGGCGGGCTGCTGACCCGGCACGGGGGCCGTCAGTCTCAGCACCGTCGGCGGTATCGTCGGGCCGGCCTCGCCCCCGGCATACGTCGGTTCAACCAGGAAGGACATCGTCGAGGTCGTGGGCAGCGGTCCCAAGGCCACCCGGAGGTCCGCCGACTTGCCCGGGGCGATCGTCTTGCCCGGCACGGCCGTCCACGTGATCGCCGAGGTGACCTCCGAGACCGGCGTTCCCATGGTCATCGTGGTGATCGGCTTCGCCAGGCGCTTCTGGGTGATCTGCGGCGCCCAGTCGGGCACCGACAGTGGGTAGACCTCGGCGACCGCCATGTCTACAGGCAGCGAGACCTTCACCTTCGTGATCGGTGCCGACAGCGACGTGTTGGTGACGCGGAATGTCAGATTGACGCCGCTTTGCTGGGGTGCGCTCGCGGGGTTGACTGATGCGTCGGCCAGTGCCGGGCTGCCGACGAACAGCGACCCGGCGGCGGCGGCGAGTGCCAGCACGCTGACGCGCCGTTGAATTCGAAGCCTCATGACAGGTAGTTCGGACTGCGACGCCGAATGGTTCAATTCGGCCGACCCTGGATCGCAGTGCCCGCAGGGCGGATCGAGGCCGGTGGACGGGCCGTGCCGGCGTCGCCCATGGAGGTGTTACCCCGTCCGGGCGTTGACAGCAACCAGGTGGTGCTGCGGGGCTCTGTGCCCTGTTCCGCCAGATCACGGTCGGATCCCTTGCGGCTGTGGCTCCGGTTGGCCGCCCTGCTCCCGTTGAGCATGGCGGTGAACTGGGGGGCGCGCTCGGTCCGCCCGGCGATGACCGGCATCGAATAAGGACCTGGCTGGTTGGATCGGCGCCGGACCGGTCGGCTGGCCCTGGTGCGGCACGTCACGAACATCGGGCCCAAGCCGGCGATGAACCCCTCGGTCCACACGGGTCCCGGGGCGTCCTCGCGTGACTGCGGAGCTCAGAGCATCGAGACGTGCACGTGGTCGTAGTGGTCGAGCGGTCCGGTGTACGGCGACCAGCCGCTGGCCGGGAACCAGACCTGCCGGTACCAGATCACGTACAAGATGCCCAGCCGGTCGGCGTTTCGGACCAGGAACGCCATGAGGTCGTTGCCGTAGTTCTTCATGTCGGCGTTCCTGGCGTTGGAAAACCCCTTCTCCTGCAGCGACCAGTCGCAGGCACGGCCCTTCGGGTGCTCGAAAGGCCCGCCGGGACGGTAACAGCCGACGAACCGGTTGAAGTCGGCCTTCTTGGCCTGCTTCAGCATGTTCGCGGTACGGGCTGTGATGCAGCCACCGGTCGTCGGATCGTCAACGGTGCAGGACTCCGGGGTGAACCCGCCGTCGGAGTTACGAGGAGCGGCGGCGGCCACCGGCGATTTGGCCGAGACGTAACCACCGGTGAGGCTTTTGCCGCCGACCACCGCGAGTGCCTTCTCGGCCGCCTCTTTCTGTTTACTCATGACTGCGAGGCTCTGCCGCTGGGCCTTGACCTCCCGGTCGAGGCGATCCTTCGCGGCCGCGACGTCGGCGATCGCGGCGTTGAGTTCGCGCAGCTTACCGTCGTTGACCCTGTTGATCTCTGCCAGCGAGATGGCCTTCTGCACGAAACCGCCAGGAGTCTCGCTTTTCAGCAGGAAACTCATGGCGGAGATGCTGCCGGTGCGGTATTGCTGACCCGCGACGGCCTGCACCTGGGGGATCAGCGAGTCGCGCCTGGCCTCCGCAGCCTTCACGTCGAGTGCCAGGCGCAACTGCGTCTTGGCGGATTTGCCCACGGCAGCCTTCGCGGCGACGAACCGGCGTCCGGTGGTGGTCAACACGTCCACCAGCATCGGACTGTCATCGGCTTCCTTCGGCGTCGCCGTGCTGCCGTCCGGCTCCGCGCTGGCCGCCGATCCAGCAGCCATGACCAGTGATGCGGCGACGAGCGGTGCCAGGGCGAGCACCAGCCACCGGCGGGGATTGGCCGTCATGCATGTTCCTTCCGTGTGACCGCCGACCGGGTTAGCTGACGGGTTCGGGATGGAAGCGCTCCCTACGGCACCGCGCGTGACCGCGCGGAGCCGACTCACCCCACATGAATGGTTCCCCGGTTCGCCTATGGGCGATTGGGCGGCGGCCCGCCGGCGCCTTGGGGACGGCGCCTCCTGGCGGTGACCGGACGCGATACTACCCGACAACCGTCAGCTGGATCAGCACCGCAACGGAGAGAAGAATTGTCACCCTGCAACAACGCTCTGCAATCTGTGAATCTTGCCATAATCAATGGTTATCCACGATTCCTGGATGAACCATTTTGCTTACCCGCCGTGGTTATTGCATTGCACGCTGTATCCAGGGTGGTGAATCGGGAATTTGCCGGTATCGTTCGTCGCGGTCTGCGTTACCGAACGGAGACCGCCGCCTAATCGCCACATCGCGAGCCGGGGAACCAAGGCCCAGGTAGTGGGGTGAATCCGCACCGTGTGCAGGGAACGCGGGCGGTAGGGATCGCTTCCGTCCCGAACCCGTCAGCTAACTCGGCAGGCGGCCGACGGAAGGAAGGCACGTGAAGCACCACTCTGTCCCTCGTCGAGTCGCAGCCCTGCTCGCGCTGATGGTCGCCGTGTCGGGGCCGGTTGTCGCTCATGCCGGCCCGGCCTCCGCGGCGCCACTACCGGTTGCCGCCCCCGGAGACAACGGTGACGACGGTGAAGGCGGTTCCAAGTCCCTCGTGGCGCAGCTCGAAGCGGCGTCCAAGGGTTTCGTCGAAGCCCAGGAGGCGCTCGACCGCTCCCAGAAGCGTCAGCAGAAGCTGGTCGGCCTGCTCAAGCAGATCGACGGGGAACTCGGCCCGCGTCAGGCGACCCTGAACGAGATCGCCCAGCAGGCGTACCGGACCGGCCGGCTCGGCCCGATGACCGCGTTGCTCACCGCCTCGTCGACCGGCAGCCTGCTGGACCGGGTGCAGGCCCTTGAGACGGTGGCCGTCAAGCAGGACCAGGCGCTGCGTGAGCTCAAGGACACCCGAGCCAAACAGGAACAGGCCAAGCTCGCGATCGACGCGGAGATCCGCGACCAGCAGAAGCAAGTCACCGTCATGGCCAAGCGCAAGACTCAGGCCGAAGGCGCGCTGAAGGCCGCGAACGCCGGCGGCGACGCCTCCAACGGCGCGCCCAGCGGCAGCAGCGCATCGGCCGCGCCGGCTCGCCGCAACTCCGACGGCTCGCTGCCGGATGAGTCGTGCTCAGCCGACGACCCGACCACCGGCGGCTGCCTGACGCCTCGAACCTTGAACGCGTTGCGCCAAGTGCAGAAGGCAGATTTCACCCGATACACGAAATGCTTCCGACAGCAGGCCAGCGGCGAACACGGCAAGGGCCGAGCCTGCGACCTCTCGGTGGAGAAGGGCACCTTTGGCGGCGTCGCCCAAGGCGGCGACAAACAATACGGCGACCGACTGGCGAGCTACCTGATCAACAACGCAAGCCGGCTCGGTGTGCTCTACGTGATCTACTACAAGCGGATATGGCTCCCCAGCAGCGGCTGGAAGGCATACACCCGCGGCAACGGTGACCCGTCGAGCGACCACACCAACCACGTGCACCTGTCCATGCGATAACCGCAACTGCCCGGGAGTGCGAGAACCTGCTCGCGCACATAGGCCGTACTCCGTCGCTACGCCAGCCTCCGGGCCGTCCGCACGGCCAGCCGGACCCCAGCCAGGACACCACGCTCACACATGTCTCGGCTCAGGCGGTCGCTGCAGCGAACAAGAATTCCTGCCAGCCCTCGGCACAGGTAGCGGACCCGCCCCTCGACGGGACGGGGGCCGGTGCGATGTCTCCTCCAAAATATGTGCTCATGTACGCACGCGACAACGTTGCAGGTGCCTATGAGGTGCAACAACAACCGGTGAGCGACGCCGTGGTGGACCGGGCGGCGACGACTTTCGCCATGCTGGCCGACGCGACCCGACTGCGGCTGCTGGCCGATCTGCTCGATGGGGAGCGGGACATCACGGCGCCGACGGCGGCGGTCGGCGCAGCCCGTCCGGCTGTGTCGCAGCACCGGGGCAAGCTGCGGCTGGCCGCCTTGGTGACGGTGCGCCGCGAGGGCCGGCGCGCGGTCGCCGGCCCGCATGGGCGCAGGCTGGTGATCGAAGCGCTGTATGCCGCCTAGCATCAAGTCTCGGACCGGCCCGCCCACCATGACCAGGCGCTCACCGATCCTCTGATTCCGGGACCGCGCTGAGCGCCCTGGTCAGTGCTGTTTGGCGGTCAGCGCGAAGGCGAGCAGGCTGGTGGCGGTGAAGTCGATCGACGGTTCGGTGTTGGCTGAGACCCGCACATTATCGGTGTAGTGGGTGTCGTCGCGGTCGTAGGCGGCGAACGTGTTACTGCCGCAGGGACTCGGGCTGGGATCGGCGATGAGTTCGTGGATACGCGTGGCGGCATTCGGCCCGTTGACCACGGCGCCGACCATGCCCGCCGTGGTGGCGGCGTCGGCGGTGAGGCTGGCGATCTGGTCGTGTGGGCAGCGGGGATAGGTCGTTCCCGCCCCGACGATCAACGACGTGCCCCACCCGTTCGCCCCGAGGGTGACGCCGCGCTGTGCGGTGGCGAACGTCGCGTACCGGCCGTCGCCGGTCAGATGCTCGTACAGTTCGGCGGCGGCGGTGTAGCCGAGTTGCCGGGCGGCGTAATCGGATCCGCCGAGGCCGACAGCGGCGCCCATCGGATTGCCGGCGGCGGCTTTCACGCCGGCGTCGAGCCGGCGCCGCATGTCGCGGCCGAGCCCGGCGGCGTCGATCTCCGCCCCCGCCACGGGCGCCGCGGTCAGCGCCCGGGCCAGCTCGGCGTCGGCGACGGCGCTGAGGTTGTAGACACTCAGCTCGGCGGTGGAGCCGTTGTCGGCGTTGACCTTCGCCCAACGCGTCGCCTGCCGCGCCCAATCCTGCGCCCGCGGGTCACCCAGCTTCCGGGCGGCCAACGCCAGTTCGGTGGCACCGACGGCGAGGTCGTCGGCCCAGCTGTCCTCCGGATAGAAGCTGCGCGGCTCGGCAGTGACCAACTGCCCGACGTCCCCGGTCTCGGCCAGGCCGAAGATCTGTTCCGCGGCGGCCAGGTGGGCCTTCGCCCGGGCCGGTTCGGCGGCGGCCTCGACCTGCGCGGCCAAGGCGAACGCGGCCGCGACACGTCCGGCCAGGTTTGGGCTCAGCGCCTGTCCTGGTGCTGCGGCACGGAACACCGGCCGGTATCGCTGGTAGTAGCGGCCGTCGCCGGGTGTGACGGCGAGGCGGTCATCGTCCTGGGGTAGACGCCAGGTGTCGTGGTCGCCGAGGAAGCGTTGGTCACCGGTGCTCAGGCCACTGCCGATCCCGACCTGGGTGTAAAGGGTGGCGGTGTCGGCGTCCCACATCTTGTCCAGCCAGTCGACGCCGTGGCGGGTCTCCGCGTCGAGCCCGGCCGGGCCGAGCCCGTCGCGCTGCACCAGCAACATGGCGACAAGGGCGTATGCGGTGGTGTGAGTGAATTTGAGGAAGTCCCCGGCGTCGTACCAGCCGCCTTCGACGTCGACCGGCCCGCCGGCCCGGGTGAGTGCGTCGGTCAGCCGGCCGTCTTCGTCGAAACTCGGGCGGTCATACACGCTCGCCTGACGGTCGGCCAGGTGCGCGGGTTGCCGCCGCCACGGCCCCGCCACCTGATCGGCGCCGTCGCGATGGGCCTGGAAGTACTGGACCGAGTTCTGCGCCAGCGGCCCGAACAGTTCTGTTGCGTTCCCGACCCGAAACGGCGGGGACTCGGCCGTGACCGGGCCCTCGACCCGCAGCCGGTAGGTGCCCGGCCTGGTCAGCGAGGTCAGGTCGATCGGGCGAACATCACGAAACGTCGCGTTCCATACACCCCGGCTGCGCCCCACGACGGGAGCCAGCACCTTTCGGCCGTGTCCGTCGATGACCGTGACGCGGGCACCGTCCGGAGCGCGCGGAGCGAGCAGCACCGCGGTCTTCGTCTCGCCCGAGGCGTATCCCACCTGGTCGAGCCGGATCAGCGCATCCGTGTTTTGCAGCGGTGCAGGTTTCGGCATCGGATCGGATCGCCGCGTGTTGGCGCAGGCGGCCGATACGAACAGGACAGCAGCCAATAGCGCCATCAGGATGCGGCTCTTATGGCCCCGTACCATAGTGATCACAACCAGCGAGTATCCGCGACCGCATAGGCGCAGGCGCGGACCCGTTGTCCGCCAGCCGATCGGCCAGAGGAACTACCTACCGCCGGTCGGTACGTCCAGCCCAGGCGCCACCGTCGTCCGGCGTCCTGGTGAAGGTATTCCTGCCCAGATGCTCGCGACCTGGGCGTCAGCGCTGCGACGCCGCCGAGACGAGCTCGTCCCCGTCGGTCAGCGACCACGACTCGATCAGGTCCTAGAAACTCCACTCACGACGCACTGCAACACCCTGACAGACAAGGATCACCGTCGCCCGGAGGTCTTCATCATGCGCAGGTGGGGCCGCGACGAAGCGCCGATCAGGGTGTGCGTCGAACTCGGCGGCGACGGCTACACCGGCCGGTCGTCAACGTTGTGCTGGCCACCGA
>NZ_QHHV01000030.1:0-58313 GCF_003947245.1 Actinoplanes sp. ATCC 53533
GGCCCGCTCCGGCCAGCTCTTCGCCAACGCGTGCCCGCAGGACCAGTCGAACTTCCAGATCGTGCCGGAGAACACCGGCGTCCCGATGTGGCTGACCCTGGTCATGCTGGTCATCACGATGACGGCCGGCACCGGCGTGGTCATGTGGCTCGGCGAGCTCATCACCGACCGCGGCGTCGGCAACGGCATGTCCGTCCTGATCTTCGCGTCGATCGCCGCCCGCCTTCCCGGCGAGGGCTGGACGATCAAGGAGAGCAGCGGCGTCGCCAAGTTCCTGCTGGTGATCGCCCTCGTGCTGATCGTCATCTGCGCCGTCGTCTTCATCGAGCAGGCCCAGCGCCGCATCCCGGTGCAGTACGCGAAGCGCATGATCGGCCGGCGCATGTACGGCGGCACCTCGACGTACATCCCGCTGAAGGTCAACCAGGCCGGTGTCGTGCCGGTGATCTTCGGGTCCTCGCTGCTCTACCTGCCGCAGCTGTACCTGCAGTTCTTCGACCAGAACAACCTCAAGGGCTATCAGCAGTGGATCCAGAACAACCTGGCTGACCCGAGCCACTGGATCTACATCACCACGTACTTCCTGCTGATCATCTTCTTCACGTACTTCTACGTCTCGATCACGTTCAACCCGACCGAGGTCGCGGAGAACATGAAGAAGTACGGTGGTTTCGTCCCGGGCATCCGGCCCGGCAAGCCGACCGCCGACTACCTGGACTTCATCCTCAGCCGGATCACCCTGCCGGGTGCGCTCTACCTCGGTCTGATCTCGGTCCTGCCGAACTTCTTCTTCATCTGGCTGAACAGCGCGCAGTACCAGAACTTCCCGTTCGGCGGTACGGCGGTGCTGATCATGGTGGGCGTGGGTCTGGAAACGGTCAAGCAGATCGAGAGCCAGCTGATGCAGCGCAACTACGAAGGGTTCCTCCGGTAGTGGCGACGCGGAGCCGGGGGGCTCGCGCGTCGAGGATCTCAACTCACCTAAGCGAGGCGATGTAGGTGCGGCTGGTACTGGTGGGCCCCCCGGGGGCCGGCAAGGGGACCCAGGCTGAGTTCATTGCCGCCCATCTCGCCGTACCGAAGATCTCGACCGGTGACATCTTCCGGGCCAACGTCTCGCAGGGGACACCGCTCGGCGTCGAGGCGAAGCGCTACATGGACGCGGGCAATCTCGTCCCCGACGAGGTGACCATCAACATGGTCCGCGACCGGCTCGCCGAGCCCGACGCCGGCGACGGCTTCCTGCTGGACGGTTTCCCGAGAACCGTCCCGCAGGCGTCGGCGCTCGACAAGCTGCTGGCCGACCTCGGCATCGCGCTCGATCTGGTGATGGAACTGGTCGTCGACGACGACGAAGTGATCCGGCGGCTCTCGGGCCGCCGGACCTGTCGTGGTTGCGGCAAGATCTGGCACGTCGAGTTCGATCCGACCAGCAAGGAGAACATCTGCGACAGGTGTGGCTCCGAGCTGTTCCAGCGCGACGACGACAAGGCCGAGACGATCGCCAACCGGCTGGTCGAATACGCCGACAAGACCGCGCCGCTGGTGGACTTCTACGGGGCCCAGGGCAAGCTGGTGGGCATAGACGCGACCGGACCGGTCGAGGACGTCACGGTGCGCGCCATCGACGCCCTGCGGTCGTACGGGGGATAGCGCGATGCGTCGTCAACAGCTGGACATTCAGCTGAAGACCCCGGAGCAGATCGAGCTGATGCGCGGCGCCGGCCTGGTCGTCTTCGCGGCCCTCGAGGCGATGCGGGACGCGGTCGCCCCGGGCGTCTCCACGGCCGACCTCGACGCGATCGCGGAGAAGGTCATCCGCGAGGCCGGCGCGGTCCCGTCCTTCAAGGGCTATCACGGCTTCCCCGCCTCGATCTGCGCCTCGGTCAACGAGCAGGTCGTGCACGGCATCCCGGCGGCCGAGCAGGTGCTCAAGGAGGGCGACCTGCTCTCGCTCGACTGCGGCGCGATCCTGAACGGCTGGCACGGCGACTCCGCGATCACCGTCGGGGTGGGCGAGACCGACCCGGCGCTGCTCACCATGGCCCAGGTGGCGGAGGATTCCATGTGGGCCGGCATCGCCGCCGCGGCCCGCGGCGCCGCCAACGGCCGGGGCCGGCTGACCGACATCTCGTTCAACGTCGAGAAGACCGTTCGCAAGGCCGGCCGCTACGGCATCGTGGACGGCTACGGCGGCCACGGCATCGGCACCGAGATGCACCAGGATCCGCACGTGCTCAACCACGGCAAGCCCGGCAAGGGCCCGCGCCTGGTGCCCGGCCTGTGCCTGGCGATCGAGCCGATGATCACCATGGGTTCGCCCCGCACCGTGGAGTTGGACGACGGCTGGACCGTTGTCACCCGCGACGGCTCGATGGCCGCGCATGTGGAGCACACGATGGCCCTGCTCGACGACGGTGTGTGGGTCACCACCGCGCCGGACGGCGGCCGGGCCCGCCTGGGCGACCTCGTCACCTCGCGCCAGCCCGCGGTTGGCTCCCTCCCGGAGTAAAGGGAGTGAAACGGCGAGCCACGCTGGTGGCATGCTGGTTCGTATGGGGCGTGAAGAGATGCGGGCCGGCGACGGTGACCGCCAGGTGATCGCGGACAGGCTGAAGGCGGCGCTGGACGAGGGCCGGCTGGATCTGCACGAATACGACGAGCGGCTGCAGCAGACGTACACCGCGAAGACGTTCGGCGATCTCGACACCCTGGTGACCGACCTGCCCGGCCCGATACCGGCCCAGCAGTCCCGGGTGGAGCCCTATCAGGCGCCCGCTGCGCCGCGACCGGCGCCCGAGGTAGGGGAAGTGCGCAAGCCGGGCGGTTCGCCGTTCCTGGCCCCGTACGGCGGCGTGGTGCTCGTCTGCGTCGTGATCTGGGGTCTGTCCTGCCTGGGCTCCGGCGAGTTCCTCTACCCCTGGCCGCTCTGGATGCTCATCCCGCTGATCTTCGGGGTCATCGGCCGGTCGTCCCGCCGGAATCGCTGACGCTGATCCTGGCCCGCTGCTGGCATGCTGGAGGGTATGGGCCGGGACGAGATGAGGGCGGCCGACGCCGATCGGCAGGCCGTCGCGGATGAGCTGAAGGCGGCGCTGGACGAGGGCCGGCTGGATCTGCACGAATACGACGAGCGGCTGCAGCAGGCGTACGCCGCCAAGACCTACGGTGACCTGCATCCCTTGCTCAGCGACCTGCCGTCGGCCGCGCTGCCGGTGCCGGCTCAGCGCCGCCCGTCCGATGCCCTCGCCACTCCGCTGGTGGACGCCTCCAACGCCGAGCTGGCCCGCCGCTGGGTGGGTGAGGTCTGGTCGAGCTGGGTCGCGGTCGCGGGGATCACCACGATGATCTGGCTCATCTCCAGCGTCGCCTCCGCCGACCTGCTCAACTTCTGGCCGATCTGGGTGGCCGGTCCGTGGGGCGCCGTCCTGGTCTTCGTCACCATCGCCGGCCTGGCCAACGGCGAGCCGCGCAAGCAGGCCGAGAAGCGGGCTCGCAAGGAGCAGGCGAAGCGGTTGAAGCGGGAACGCAAGGCGCTGGAGGCCGAGGCCATCGCCCGGGGCGAAATCGCGCAACCCGCCCCGAACAAGGACAAAAACCGGGGATGACACACCCGACCCCGGGTTACGGGTACCTCGGTTTGGTGTCGATGCTCGGCGCGCGTACACTGGCTAGCTGGCGCGCAGCGTCCACTCTTCCATGTCCACCAGCGCTTCGGTGGTGGAGGAGCCGCGGCTGGTTCCGGCTCGATCCCTCGACCCGGAATGAACGTTGTGTGCCTGCCCCAGAACCCGATGTCAGGTAGCGGAGGACATGCCAAAGAAAGACGGAGCCATCGAGATCGAAGGCCGAGTGATCGAGCCTCTGCCGAACGCCATGTTCCGTGTGGAGCTTGCTAATGGTCACAAGGTACTGGCTCATATCAGCGGCAAGATGCGGCAGCACTACATCCGCATCCTCCCGGAGGACAGGGTCGTCGTCGAGCTTTCGCCGTACGACCTGACCCGCGGGCGAATCGTCTACCGCTACAAGTAAGGGTCGCGGGGGCTACGCCTAGTCCCGTCTGACAGAGAGTCAAGGCACAACCGTGAAGGTCAAGCCGAGCGTCAAGCGGATCTGCAACAACTGCCGGGTCATCCGGCGGCACGGCCGCGTCATGGTCATCTGCAAGACCGACGCGCGTCACAAGCAGCGCCAGGGCTGAGTCAGCTCCGGCTGATTCGGTAAGCGCACTGCCAGATCCGTACCACCGAACAAGCTCGTCCCAGCCGCGGATTCGTCTCACGATGAAGCGCGGTGTCACCCCCGGTCGGAGGCCGGGGCCCGCCCGGGCAGGCGGGATGGGTCGGGCACAGACCTCCGTGAGACACCTGAGGAGTACGCCCACTTATGGCTCGACTCGTCGGCGTCGATCTTCCCCGCGAAAAGCGGATGGAGATCGCGCTCACCTACATCTTCGGGGTCGGTCGGACCCGCGCCGTTGAGGCGCTCACCTCGACCGGCATTGACCTGAACAAGCGCGCCAAGGACCTCACAGACGAGGAGCTGGTCCAGCTCCGCGACTACATCGAGGGCAATTTCAAGGTTGAAGGCGACCTGCGCCGCGAGGTCGCCGCCGACATCCGCCGCAAGGTCGAGATCGGCTGCTACGCCGGCATCCGCCACCGCCGGGGTCTCCCCGTCCGCGGACAGCGGACGCGGACCAACGCTCGTACCCGCAAGGGTCCGAAGCGCACGGTCGCTGGCAAGAAGAAGCCCGGTCGGAAGTAATAGGAGCGCACTGACTTATGCCACCGAAGGCACGCGCCGGAGCACCTGTCAAGAAGGTCCGTCGCAAGGAACGCAAGAACGTCGCCCACGGGCAGGCGCACATCAAGAGCACCTTCAACAACACCATCGTGTCGATCACCGACCCGACCGGTGCTGTGATCTCCTGGGCCTCGTCCGGCCAGGTGGGCTTCAAGGGCTCCCGCAAGTCGACTCCGTTCGCCGCGCAGCTGGCCGCCGAGGCCGCCGCTCGTCGGGCCATGGAGCACGGCATGCGCAAGGTCGACGTGTTCGTCAAGGGCCCCGGCTCCGGCCGGGAGACCGCCATCCGTTCGCTGCAGGCCGCGGGCCTCGAGGTCGGTCAGATCTCCGACGTCACGCCGCAGCCGCACAACGGTTGCCGTCCGCCTAAGCGTCGCCGGGTCTAAGGGAGAGATCGAAGCATGGCTCGTTACACAGGGGCGGACTGCAAGCGCTGCCGCCGCGAGAAGATGAAGCTGTTCCTCAAGGGCAGCAAGTGCGATGGGCCCAAGTGCCCGTTCGAGTCGCGTCCCTTCCCGCCCGGCCAGCACGGCCGCGGTCGGACCAAGGAGACCGAATACCTGCTCCAGCACCGCGAGAAGCAGAAGGCCCGCCGCACCTATGGCGTGCTCGAGAAGCAGTTCCGCGGTTACTACGAGGAGGCTGTCACCAAGCCCGGCAAGACCGGTGAGGTGCTGCTGCAGATCCTCGAGTCCCGTCTCGACAACGTCGTCTACCGGGCCGGCTTCGCCGCGTCCCGCGACATGGCCCGTCAGCTGGTCAAGCACGGCCACCTGCTGGTCAACGGTGTCAAGGTCGACATCCCGTCGTACCGGGTGAAGGACCACGACATCGTGCAGGTCCGGGAGAAGTCCCGCGAGATGACGCCGTTCGTCGTCGCGCAGGCCCAGTCGGGCTCGCGCGGTGTGCCGGCGTGGCTGGAGCCCATCCCGAGCGAGATGAAGATCCTGATCCACTCGCTCCCGGCGCGTCAGGTCATCGACACGCAGGTCCAGGAGCAGCTGATCGTCGAGCTCTACTCCAAGTAGCGCTACGGGGTGCCGGCCCACCCGGGCCGGCACCCTATTCAGACGGGCGTCATATAGCGGATGCCCTGACAGAGAGAAGAACCACGTGCTTATCAGCCAGCGCCCGAGCCTCTCGGAAGAGTCGCTCAGCGAGACCCGCTCCCGGTTCACCATCGAGCCCCTGGAGCCGGGCTTCGGCTACACCCTCGGCAACTCACTGCGGCGGACCCTGCTGTCGTCCATCCCGGGCGCGGCGGTCACCAGCATCAAGATCGACGGCGTCCTGCACGAGTTCACCACGATCCCCGGTGTCAAGGAGGACGTGGTCGAGCTGGTCATGAACGTCAAGGAGCTGACCGTGAGCTCCGAGCACGACGAGCCCGTCAGCATGTACCTGCGCAAGCAGGGCCCGGGCGACGTCACCGCGGGTGACATCCAGCCCCCGGCCGGCGTCTCCGTGCACAACCCCGACCTGAAGCTGGCCACGCTCAACAGCAAGGGCCGGCTCGACATGGAGCTCACCGTCGAGCGGGGTCGTGGCTACGTCACGGCCGCGCAGAACAAGAGCGCCGGCGCCGAGATCGGCCGCATCCCGGTCGACTCGATCTACTCGCCGGTCATGAAGGTGACCTACCGCGTCGAGGCGACCCGCGTCGAGCAGCGCACCGACTTCGACCGGCTGATCATCGACGTCGAGTCCAAGGCGTCGATCTCGCCCCGCACCGCGCTGGCCTCGGCCGGCTCGACCCTGGTCGAGCTGTTCGGTCTCTGCCGCGAGCTGGACGAGACCGCCGAGGGCATCGACATCGGCCCGTCCCCGCAGGACGCGCAGCTGGCCGCCGATCTGGCCCTGCCGATCGAGGAGCTGGACCTCACCGTCCGGTCGTACAACTGCCTCAAGCGCGAGGGCATCAACACCGTCGGTGAACTCATCGGGCGGACGGAGGCCGACCTTCTGGATATAAGGAATTTCGGTCAGAAGTCCATCGACGAGGTCAAGATGAAGCTCGCCGGAATGGGCCTGGGCCTCAAGGACAGCGCGCCGTCCTTCGACCCGGCGCACGTGGTCGACTCGTTCGGCGACGTGGACTACGACACCGACGACTACCGCGAGACCGAGCAGCTCTAATCCCGGCTGCCGCGTGAGCGAGGCGGCTGCGCCGCCCTGCAGGAATTTCAACGAGGAGCAAGAAGATGCCCACGCCCACCAAGGGTCCCCGCCTCGGCGGCAGCCCGGCGCACGAGAAGCTGCTGCTGGCCAACCTGGCCACGGAGCTCTTCCGGCACGGGAAGATCAAGACCACCGAGACCAAGGCGAAGCGCCTGCGCCCCTTGGCGGAGCAGCTCATCACCAAGGCCAAGCGCGGTGACCTGCACTCCCGCCGCCGGGTCCTGGGCGTCGTCAAGGACAAGGACGTCGTCTACTCGCTGTTCGAGCAGATCGCGCCGCGGTACACCAACCGCCCGGGTGGCTACACCCGGATCACCAAGGTCGGCATCCGCAAGGGTGACGCCGCTCCGATGGCCGTCATCGAGCTGGTCGAGGAGCTGCAGATCGCGGCCACCACGGCGCCGGCCAACAAGGCGGCCCGCAAGGCCGCCGCGCAGCAGGACAAGGTCGAGGCCCTGACCCGCGAGGACGAGGCGACTGCGTCTTCGCCCGTTGACCAGGACGCTGAGCCGCCGGTGAGCGCTTCCGGCGACAAGGTCGAAGGCGAAGACACCGACGCCAAGGCCTGATTTTTCGCAAGGTTTGTTGGGCCCGGCACCCTTTGGGGGTGCCGGGCCTTCCTTTTCCTGTACGGCTTCCTCGTCCACGATCCAGCGGAGGACCGCCCGCACATGACCGACACGACGCGCCTCCGCCTGGACGTCTCCTACGACGGCCGGGAGTTCTCCGGCTGGGCGGTGCAGCCCTCCCGCCGCACGGTCGCCGGGGTGCTTCTCGAGGCGCTGGAGAGGCTCGTCGGAGCTGATCAGGACCTGGGCCTGACCGTGGCCGGCCGCACCGACGCGGGGGTGCACGCGACCGGGCAGGTGTGCCACATCGACCTGCCCACCGCCGCCTGGGAATCGCTGTCGGAGTCGCTGGTGCGCCGCCTGGCCGGCCTCATGCCGCCGGACGCCCGGGTACGGTCCGCCGTGCCGGTGCCGTCCACATTCGACGCCCGGTTCTCCGCCACCTTCCGGCGCTACGAATACCGGGTGGCCGACACGGTCGTCGGCCCGGAACCGCTGCGGCGGTACGACACCATCGGCTGGCTGCGGCCGCTCGACCTGGGCCGGCTGCGCGAGGCCGCCGCCGGGCTGGTCGGGCTGCACGACTTCGCGGCGTTCTGCAAGCGCAAGGAGCACGCCACCACCGTGCGGGCCATCA
Source organism: Actinoplanes sp. ATCC 53533 (assembly GCF_003947245.1). Classification (NCBI taxonomy): domain Bacteria; kingdom Bacillati; phylum Actinomycetota; class Actinomycetes; order Micromonosporales; family Micromonosporaceae; genus Actinoplanes; species Actinoplanes sp. ATCC 53533. The sequence continues at coordinate 8,194 of NZ_QHHV01000030.1, forward strand.
CCCGGCTGGACTGGCGCCGGGAGCCGGACGGGGTAGCCGTCGCGACGGTGCAGGCCGACGCGTTCTGCCAGGCGATGGTGCGCAGCCTGGTCGGCGCGATGCTGACGGTCGGCGACGGCCGCCGCGACCCGGACTGGCCGGCCAAGCTGCTCACCCTGCGGGAGCGATCCAGCGAGGTCATGGTCGCGCCCGCGCACGGACTCACCCTGATCGCGGTCGGCTACCCCGCCGAGGCCGAATACGCCGACCGAGCCGACGCCACCCGCCGGCTCCGCACCTGACACCCGCCTGCTCGCGGCCGGCCCACTGCTCCAGCTCGCGGGGCCGTTCGAGTGTTTGTCAGTGCGATCCGAGGCTGTCGCCGAGGGATCGAACCCCCTCGAATGGCAGTCGATCGAGATCGGACCGGCCCGGGGCTATGGGGCCAGCGTCCGCTGCCCGACAACCCGCTCGCCGAGGTATTCCTCGACCAGTTCGGCGGTGATCCGCGCGGCGTACGGGTCGTCGTCGGTGACGAGTTGCCCGTCGGGTCGGGCGACGACGCAGTACAGCAGGAAGTGACCGCGGCTGCGCCAACCTACCTGGGCCATCGGCTCGGTGAACGGGTCACCGGCCGACCCGCCCAGCGTGGTGAAGGTGCCCCGGCCGTTCTCGACCAGGATGCCCGCGAGCTCGCTGACCTGGCCGGCGCCGGTCTCGTCGGCGAGATTGAAGACGCCGGTGGTGACCTGGTAGCCGCCGTAGGGGGCGGTCAGCCGGGCCCGGACCACCTGGTCGCAGCCGTGGTCCTCCAGGAGCGCGCCGAGTTCGCCGATCGTGGCGATCCGGCACTCGCTGTCGCTGTGCGTCATGGTCACCTGATAGGCCGCCGTGTCCGCCGTGGGCTGAACCGTCGGCTTGGGAAACACCTCGCGCTGGGTCAGCGGCTCGGCGTCGATCTCGCGGGAGGCGATGCCCGGCTCGGCGCCGGGCGGGGCGGCGGATTCGCGCCCGTCCCCGCGGCGCTCCTCGGCGACGACGAAGAACGCGCTCAACCCGACGATCGCCATGACGATCAACGCGCCGAGACCACGCATCAACGACTGCGGAGCCTGCTGCGGCGCCCGCCGCCATTGCGGGCCGGGCACCGCGGGCCACCGCCCGGCGCGAGGCTGCCGGTGCTGCGGGGCGCCCGGCCGATCCGGTACGGCGAGATCCCACACCGGCCGACTCGCAGCCCGAAACCGAGCAGCCCGAGACTGCCCGGCCTGGACCTGCCCGGCCTGGACCTGCCCGGCCTGGACCTGCCCGGCCTGGACCTGCCCGGCCTGGACCTGCCCGGTGTGCGCGGCTTGGGCGTGCCCGGCCCGGGCGTGCCCGGTCCGGAGGTGCCCGGCCTGTCCGGCCCGGAGGTGCCCGGCTTGAACCTGCCCGGCCCGGAGGTGCCCGGCTTGAACCTGCCCGGCTTGGAGGTGCGCGGCCTGGACGTGCGCGGCCTGGGCGGGTCCGGTTCGGATCTGGGTGGCCTGGAGCTTGGCTGACTGGCGGGCGACGGCCTGCCGGATGATCGCTCGGCGGGCGCGGGCCTGGCCGGCCTGGGCCTGGCGGACCAGCGCCTGCGGGTTCAGCAACGCGAGTCCGCCTGCCGGGCTCGCGCGGTGGGCGGAGCGGGGGTGTGCGTCGCCAGGCATGCAGGTCACGGTAGGAGGGCACCGTGATCGATGGACGCACAGGCTGTGCGGCACCCTCGGCTGGCCTGGCGTCGTTGTACTCCCGACGTTGGGGGAGGATGGGCGCGTGACCGCCGACCATTATTTCAGCGCCGAGCCCGCTGCTCCTGAGAAGCGGAGCCGCATCCAGTTCACCGCCGCTGGGCGCGCCTATGACCTGGCCGTCGCGGGTGGGGTGTTCTCCGCCGGGCGGCTCGATCCCGGGACGGCCGTACTGCTGCGCAAGGGTGACCTGCCCACCGCCGCGACCACCGGCACCCTGCTCGATCTCGGCTGTGGCTACGGCCCGATCGCGTGTGTGCTCGCGAGCGAGGCGCCGGCCGCCACCGTGCACGCGATCGACGTCAATGCCCGTGCCCGGGCCCTGACAGCCGAGAACGCGGCGGCTCTCGGGCTCGCCGACCGGGTGCTCGTCGCGGCCCCGGACGAGGTGCCCGCCGACGTCACTTTTGCCCAGATCTGGAGTAATCCGCCCACCCACGTCGGCAAGGCCGAGCTGCACGCCTTGCTGGAGCGGTGGCTGCCCCGGCTGGCGCCCGATGGTGTCGGCTGGCTGGTGATCAACCGGAACCTGGGTGGTGATTCGCTGCACACCTGGCTCACGTCAATGGGCTGGGATGTGGCGCGAACGGCCAGCCAGCGGGGGTTCCGGGTGCTGCGGGTGACCGGGAAAACCAACTGACCCACGACAGCTTGTCGGGGAGGATGCTCGCGTGGGCTATGTAGACGTGTCCGGAGTTGGATTTGTGCTGCCGGACGGCCGGGAGCTCTTCTCCGACGTGTCCTTCCGGGTCGGCGAGGGTGCGAAGGTGGCGCTGGTCGGGCCGAACGGGGCCGGCAAGACCACGCTGCTGCGGTTGATCGCCGGGGACACGCCCACGCCGATCGGCAGCGTCGCGCGCACCGGCGGGCTCGGCGTGATGCGCCAGTTCATCGGCATGATCGGCGATGACCGTACCCTCGACGACCTGGCGCTGTCGCTGGTCGCGCCGCCGCTGCGGGCCGCGGGTGCGCTGCTGGCCGCGGCCCAGTCCGCGCTGGAGGGCGAGCCGGACGCCGAGAAGGCCCAGATCGCCTACGCCAACGCCATCGCCGGCTGGGGCGAGGCGGGCGGCTATGACGCCGAGGTGCTCTTCGATGTCGTGGCCGTCGCTATCCTCGGCAAGCCGTGGGAGGAGGTCCGGCATCGTCCGGTGCGGACGCTCTCCGGCGGTCAGCAGAAGCGGTTCGCGCTCGATCTGCTGCTGCGTGGCGGCGACGAGGTGCTGCTGCTCGACGAGCCGGACAACTTCCTCGACGTGCCCGGCAAGCGCTGGCTGGAGGAGCGGCTGCGCGAGTCGCCGAAGTCGGTGCTCTACGTCTCGCACGACCGGGAGTTGCTGGCCCGGACGGCGAGCAGGGTCGTGGCCGTCGAGGGCGGCGGAGCCTGGACGCATCCGGGCGGCTTCGCGTCCTGGCACGAGGCCCGGTCCGATCGCCACGAACGGCTGCTGGAGCTGCGCCGGCGCTGGGACGAGGAGCACGAGAAGCTGCGCGAGCTGGTCCTCACGCTGCGGACCAAGTCGGCGTTCAACGACGGGCTGGCGTCGCGGTATCAGGCGGCGCAGACGCGGCTGCGCAAGTTCGAGGAGGCCGGGCCGCCGCCGTTGCCGCCCAAGGAGCAGTCGCTGCGGATGAACCTGCGCGGCGGCCGGACGGGCAAGCGGGCGGTGATGTGCACCGGGCTCGAACTGGAGAATCTGACATTCCCGTTCGACCTGGAGATCTGGTACGGCGACCGGGTCGCGGTGCTGGGCGCCAACGGCACGGGCAAGTCCCACTTCCTGCGGCTGCTCGCGGCCGGTGGCACCGCGCCCGACGTGGACAACAAGCCGGTCGATGGCGCGCCGCTGGCCCACGTCGCGCACAACGGCGTCGCCCGGCTCGGCGCCCGGGTCCGGCCGGGTCACTTCTCCCAGACGCACGACCGGCCGGAGCTGCTGAAACGTACCCTGGTGGAAATCCTCTGGCGGGGTGACGACCACCGGTCCGGGATGGACCGCGCGGGCGCGATGAAGGCCCTGAACCGCTACGAGCTCGCCGCCCAGGGAGATCAGATCTTCGGCACGCTGTCCGGCGGGCAGCAGGCGCGTTTCCTGGTGCTGCTGCTGGAGCTCTCCGGTGCGACGGTGCTGCTGCTCGACGAGCCGACGGACAACCTGGACCTGGCGTCGGCCGAGGCGCTGGAGGAGGGGCTGCAGGCGTTCGAGGGCACGGTGATCGCGGTGACCCACGACCGCTGGTTCACCCGGGGCTTCGACCGCTTCGTCCTCTTCCAGAGCGACGGCGAGGTCGTGGAGACCCCCGAGCCGGTCTGGGACGTGCGCTGATCTCCTCGCCCGTCTTCGCCTGGGAGCCGGCGCCCGTTCCCGCAGCGTGCGGGCGCTGCGCGACCGTGTGACCACCCACAGTGGAGGAAGGCGGGGGTTTACGGGCGGCGGGAGGCGGGTTACCGTCTGCTCGGAAACAACCCCACGGGAGTCCGGTGCACCGGGCTGAGAGGGGGGCTGTCGCGGCCCCCGACCGTCGAACCTGATCCGGATCATGCCGGCGCAGGGAGGAGCGCGTTGTGGGCCCTGCTTTTCCGCACCTGCACGTCATCACGGATGCCCGGCCCGGCCGGCAGCCGCTGCTGGTGGTGGCGGCCGCGATCGCCGCCGCCCAGCGGTTGGGCGGCTGCGACCGGCTGGCGGTCCAGGTCCGCGTCGAGGACGACGTCAGCGACCGCGACGCCTACGAACTGGCCGACGCCGTCCTGGAGCTGTGCCGCCCGTACAGGGTGTTGTGCCTGGTCAATGACCGGCTGCACGTGGCGCTCGCGGTCGGCGCGGACGGCGGGCACGTGGGCGCCGCCGACCTGCCGGTCGCGGTGGCCCGCAAGGTCCTCGGTCCGGTGAGCGTGCTGGGCGCCACCTGCCGGGACGTCGCCGCGGCGCGGGCGGCGCGCCGCGCCGGAGCCTCCTATCTCGGAGTCGGGCCGGCGTTCGCGACCACCACGAAGACCGGACTGCCGGGCCCGCTCGGGCCCGACGCGGTGGGCGTGGTCGCGGCTGCCGTGCCGGACACACCCATCGTCGCCATCGGGGGAGTGACCGCCGGCAACGCGCGGTCGCTGATCGGCGCCGGTGCCGCCGCGGTCGCGGTGGTCGGCGCCGTCGCGGCCGCGGCGGATCCGGGCCGGGCCACCGAGGACCTGTTACGGGCGCTGGGATGACGGCGACCGAGGTCATGGTCGTCGGCGGCGGCATCATCGGGCTCTCGATCGCCTGGCGGTGTCGGCAGCGCGGATTGACGGTGACCGTCCACGACCGCGGTGGCGACGACGGTGCCTGGTACGCGGCCGCGGGCATGCTCGCCCCGGCCGGCGAGGCGGGATTCGGTCAGCGGGCGCTGACCGGGCTCATGGTCGACTCCGCGGCGCGGTGGCCGGGGTTCGCCGCCGAGCTGGAGCGGGAGAGCGGGATCGATGTCGGCTACGACGAGGTGGGCACGTTGAGCGTCGCGCTCACCGCCGACGACTTGGCCGAGGCGCGCCGGCTCTGGGAATACCGGCGCGAGCACGGGCTCGGGGTGAATTCGCTGCTGCCCAGCGTTCTCCGCGAGCTGGAGCCGGCGTTGTCACCCCGGCTGCGCGGCGGCGCGCACGCCCCGGACGACCGTCAGGTCGACCCGCGCCGGGTCGTCGCCGCCCTGCGCGCGACCCTGGGCCCGGCGATCGTGCCTGACCTGATCGAGCCCGAGCCCGGGTTCGTCCAGCCCAACCAGCACCCGACGTCAGGCGAAGCGGTCGAAGCCGGCCCGGCCGCCAGGCTGGATGGGGCTGAGCAGAGCGCGGCGCGAGCGGATCGGGCCGTCGTGATCGCGGCGGGTGCCGGGACCGCCGCGCTGACCGGGTTGCCGGTGCGGCCGGTCAAGGGTCTCGTGCTGCGGCTGCGCGGCGAGCCCGGCCTGCTCCGGCACGTGATCAGCGGCTGGGCCGACGGGCGGCACGTCTATCTCGTGCCCCGCGCCGACGGCGAGGTGGTCGTCGGCGCGACCCAGGAGGAACGGGCCGACGCCACGGTCACCGCCGGGCAGGTGCTCGAGCTGCTGCGCGCGGCCACCGACCTGGTGCCTGAGCTGGGTGAATGCGACCTGGTCGAGACCCTCGTGCGGCACCGGCCGGCCACCCCCGACAACGCGCCGCTGCTCGGCGCGCACACCGGTGGCGTGATCGTCGCCGCCGGGCACCACCGCAACGGGGTGCTGCTCGCCCCCGTCACCGCCGATCTGATCGCCGAACTGGTGGCGACCGGGAAGTCGGCGCCACTGCTGGACGCGTTCGCACCGGGGAGGTTCGGATGAAGGTCATCGTCAACGGCGCCGCGCGGGACGTCGATGTGGTCAGCGTCGAGGCGCTGGTCGAACAGCTGACCACCGCCCGGCGTGGCGTCGCGGTCGCCGTCAACGGCGAGGTGGTGCCGCGCTCCTCGTGGCCCGCCGCGCGGTTGCGCGACGGCGACCGGGTCGAGGTGCTCACCGCGGCGCAGGGGGGCTGACATGTTCGGCGAGTCCCGGCTGATCCTGGGCACCGGCGGTGCGGAGAGCCTCGCCGCACTGGAGGCGGCCGTCGTCGCCTCGGGCACCGAGCTGGTCACGGTCGCGTTGCGCCGGGTCGACGCCGCGGGGCCCGGCCTGCTGCCGATGCTCGACCGGCTCGGCATGCGCATCCTGCCGAACACCGCGGGGTGTTACACCGCCGCCGACGCGGTGAAGGCCGCCCATCTCGCCCGCGACGCGTTCGAGACGGACCTGGTGAAGCTCGAGGTCATCGGGGACGATCGGACCCTGCTGCCGGACGGCGTCGAGCTGCTGCGGGCGGCCGAGACGCTGGTCGCGGACGGGTTCCAGGTGCTGCCCTACACCAGCGACGATCCGATCCTCGCGCGCCGGCTGGCCGACGCCGGGTGCGCGGCGGTGATGCCCGCCGGCGCCCCGATCGGGTCGGGCCTGGGGATCTCCAATCCCCATCACATCCGGCTCATCCGCGACAGCGTGGACGTGCCGGTGATCCTCGACGCGGGGATCGGCACCGCCTCGGACGCCGCGCTGGCGATGGAGCTGGGCTGCGACGCGGTGCTGATCGCCAGCGCCGTCACCCGCGCCGTCGACCCGGCGCGGATGGCCGCGGCGATGCGGCACGCCGTCGTGGCGGGCCGGCTGGCCTTCGGTGCCGGGCGGATCCCGAAGCGGTATCACGCCCTGGCATCCACATCGGACGAGGGGCAGCCGGCATGGTGATCCCGTCCGGCGTGGTCGTGCTCACCGACCGCCGGCTCGCGGCGCGGCCGCTCCCCGAGGTCGTCGCGGCGGCGATCCGCGGCGGCGCCGCCTGGGTCGTGCTGCGTGAAAGAGATCTGGGGTACGGCGAGAGGCGCGCCCTCGCCGAGAGCCTGCGTGCGGTGGTTCCGGTGGGGCGCCTCGTGATCGCGGGCCCGGACCCGCTCGGTGGCGACGCCGTGCACCTCTCGGCCGCCGACCCGGTGCCCGCTGGCGTCGGCTTGATCGGCCGCTCGTGCCACGGAGTGCCACGATTGTCCACCGAGGACTACGTGACGCTGTCGCCGGTCTACCCCACGCCGACCAAGCCCGGCTATGGTCCGGCGCTCGGACCGTCGAGGGCGGCTGCCCTGGCCGGTGCGGTGCCCTGGCTGGCACTGGGTGGCGTGCACTCGCCGGAGCGGGCCGCCGCCTGCGCGGCGGCCGGGGCGGCCGGGATCGCCATCCTGGGTGCGGTGATGCGGGCGGACGATCCAGAAGCGGTGACCCGAGCCCTGGCCGACGCATTCGCCGCCGCAGCGGCGGGGATGCGGGCGGGTGGCCCAGCGGCGGTGATCCGGTCTGAAGCGGGCGTCGAGGTGGGGGTGCGGGCGGGTGGCCCAGGAGCGGTGATCCGGTCTGAAGCGGGCGTCGGGGCAGGGGTGCGGGCGGGTGGTTCGGGAGCGGTGATCCGGTCTGAGACGGGCGCCGAGCCGGGGGTGTGGGCATGACGCCGGTCGTGGTGCTGACCATCGCCGGCTCCGACAGTGGGGGCGGGGCCGGGATTCAGGCCGATCTCAAGACCTTTGCCGCGCTCGGTGCCTACGGCGTGTCGGTGCTCACCGCCGTCACCGCCCAGAACACCCGCGGCGTGCGGGCGATCCACCCGGTGCCGGTGGACGTGGTGGCGGCCCAGCTGGACGCGGTGTTGGCGGACCTGGCCCCGGCCGCCGTGAAGGTCGGCATGATCGGGGATCCGGCGGTGGCCGAGCTGATCGCTTCCCGGGTCGGTGAGCTGCCGAACCTGGTGGTCGATCCGGTGCTCGTGGCCACCAGCGGCAGCCGGCTGTCGGACCTCGGCGCGGTCACGCCGCTGCTGCCGTACCGCTGCGTTTTGACGCCGAACCGGCAGGAAGCCGGCGCCTTGCTCGGTCGCCGGGTGACGACGGCGGCGGAGGCGGCCGACGCGGCCGCGGCGCTGGCGGCGCGGGGGCCGGGCACGGTCGTGGTCACCGGCAGCGAGTCGGCGGTGGACGTGCTGCACGCGGACGGCGTCACCACGGTGCTCGACGGCGATCCGGTGCCGAGCGGCAACAACCACGGATCGGGCTGCACCTTCTCGTCCGCGATCGCGGTGCGGCTGGCCCTGGGCGATCCGCTGCCGGTCGCGGTGCGCGCCGCGAAGGACTACGTCGGGCGGGCGCTCGCCGGCTCCCGCGACTGGAAGCTCGGCTCGGGCCCGGGCCCGCTGGACCACTTCGGCTTCGCTACCTGACCGGCTCTACCGGCGTTCGGCGGCGCCTCGCTGCCGTGTGCCGTCCTTTTTGAACTAGTTTAGGAGGAACCGTGAGGCGCAAGGTGTACGTCGAGGGCTCGCGTTCGGACCTGCGGGTGCCGTTCGCCGAGATCGAACTGACCGGGGACAACCCGCCGGTCCGGCTCTACGACACGTCGGGTCCCGGCAGCGACCCGGAGGTGGGCCTGCCGCCGCTGCGCGGTCCGTGGATCGCCGAGCGCGGCGACGTGGCGCCGGTGGCCGGCGCGGGTACGCCGCTGGCCGGCACCCGGCCCACCCAGCTCGCCTACGCCCGGGCCGGGATCGTCACGCCGGAGATGGAGTTCGTCGCGATCCGGGAGAACGTCGAGGCCGAGGTGGTCCGGGAGGAGATCGCGGCCGGGCGCGCGGTGCTGCCGGCCAACATCAACCATCCGGAGATCGAACCGATGATCATCGGGTCGCGCTTCCTGGTGAAGATCAACGCGAACATCGGCACGTCCGCGGTGACGTCGTCGGTGGCCGAGGAGGTGGAGAAGCTGACCTGGGCCACCCGCTGGGGCGCCGACACCGTGATGGACCTGTCCACCGGCAAGCGCATCCACGAGACCCGCGAGGCGATCGTGCGCAACTCGGCGGTGCCGATCGGCACGGTGCCGATCTACCAGGCGCTGGAGAAGGTCGACGGCGACCCGGTGAAGCTCTCCTGGGAGGTGTTCCGGGAGACCGTGATCGAGCAGGCCGAGCAGGGCGTCGACTACATGACCGTGCACGCCGGGGTGCTGCTGCCGTACGTGCCGCTGGCGGTGGACCGGGTCACCGGCATCGTGTCGCGCGGCGGCTCGATCATGGCGGCCTGGTGCCTCGCGCACCACACCGAGAACTTCCTCTACACCAACTTCGCCGAGCTCTGCGAGCTTCTCGCGCGCTACGACGTCACCTTCTCGCTCGGTGACGGGCTGCGGCCGGGGTCCATCGCGGACGCCAACGACGCGGCGCAGTTCGCCGAGCTGCGCACCCTGGGGGAGCTGACGCACATCGCCTGGGAGCACGGCGTGCAGGTGATGATCGAAGGGCCGGGCCACGTGCCGATGCACAAGATCAAGGAGAATGTCGACCTGCAGCAGGAGCTGTGTGGCGGGGCGCCGTTCTACACCCTCGGTCCACTCACGACGGACATCGCGCCCGCGTACGACCACATCACGTCGGCCATCGGCGCGGCGATGATCGGCATGTTCGGCACCGCGATGCTCTGCTACGTCACGCCCAAGGAGCACCTGGGACTGCCTGACCGGGACGACGTGAAGGCCGGGGTGATCGCGTACAAGATCGCGGCGCACGCCGCCGACCTGGCCAAGGGTCACCCGGGCGCGCAGGACTGGGACGACGCGCTGAGTAAGGCCCGCTTCGAGTTCCGCTGGGAGGACCAGTTCAACCTGGCGCTGGACCCGGAGACCGCGCGGGCCTATCACGACGCGACCCTGCCGGCCGCGCCCGCGAAGACGGCACATTTCTGCTCGATGTGCGGGCCGAAGTTCTGCTCGATGAAGATCAGTCAGGAGCTCAAGGAATATGCGGCGCAGGGGATGAAGGACAAGAGCGAGGAGTTTCTTTCCGCCGGCGGAAAGGTCTACTTGCCTATCGTCTAATGAGAGGGCTCGGCTCAGAGCTTGTAAAAGTTGACGTAGTGGTCGGGGGTGAACCAGGTCTCACGGGTGGACCGGTTCACCACGATCCGGTACGCGTCCCGCGCGGCACCGTTGGCCCGGGGGTAGACGTCGTACTCGTTGTAGTTGGCGTTCGCGGGCAGCTGGCCCTCGCGGTTCTGGAACGTGCCACCGGTGAAGTTGTACCGGCCGTAGGGCCAGCTGTACCAGCCCCGGCTGGTCGGCCAGCCGAGCGAGCTCCAGCCGGTGCGGGCGGTCCGGGCCGCCGAGCAGCGCGACAGAGTGCAGGTGGGGTAGACCGCGGCCGCGGCGGCGGCGGTCGTTGTCGGCGCCACTACGGCGGGGGCGACGAGGCTGCCGCCGGTCAGCGCGAAGACGATCGCGACGGCCGATAGCAGGCGTCGCAAGCGGGACGGGCGGGGTGCGTCAGTAGGCATGGCGACTCCGTTGCGTCGGGGCCCGTGCTGTCGGGCCGTGCCCACATCCTGCGACCCCGGGCCGCCGGGCGGTACATCCCCGACAACTCATTCCATTGACGTTCGCCTATGCGTTGGCCGCGCTTCGGCTCGGCGTCGTGAACGAAGGCGACAAACCGCCCACCGTCCACCCGTGGTGGATCCGGTGCCGGCTGGTCTGCCGGCGACGTGGCCGGCGTTCGCGGGCTATTTGCCCAGGCCGCTGACCCAGTCCACGTAGTCCTCGTCCTTGCCACCCTTGGGCTTGCGCTTGCCGTCCGGGGTCTCGCCCACCGGGTTCGGCGCCGCGTCAGCGCGCGGTGCGGGGGTCACCGCCAGCGGCGGCGTGACCGGATCGGGGTGTGGCAGCGGCGCGCTGATCGCGGTCGGCTCCGGCGTCAGCGGCTCCGTGACCTTGCCCCGGCTGAACGGGCGCAGGCTGCGGCCCAACCGGCCGCCGGTGCCGCGGGGCTGCCCGGGCTCCGGGGCCGAGGTGCCGACACCGGGCGGCAGCGGGCGGGTCGCGGGCTCCGGAACGTAGGGCGCGGAGGCGTACGGGGAGGGCTCGGTCCGGCCGCCCGGGTAGTGCGGGTCCGCGGCCGGGGACCAGGGGGCGCCGCCGCCGGAGCGGGACGCCTCGCCCGGGTTGCCCCTGGCGAAGGCGTCATACGGAGCCGGCTCGCCGCTCCTGGGCCGGCCTGGTGGGAATTCGTCGGTACTGTCCGCATGCCGGGGCCCTGGGAGATCACCACCGGGCCGGGTCGCCGGGAACTCGGCGGTGCTGTCGTCCGGCTGGGTGGTCGGGAACTCGCCGGTGCGGCCGATGAAGGCGTCCGCGACGCTCGACCGGCGGCCGCGGCGGCGCGGCTTCTCGGGCTTGGCCGCGACCGGGGGTGGCCCGCCGAGGCCCGCACCGGGCCCGGCCGGGCCCGACAGCGCTGCGCCTGGCCCGTCGCCGCGACCGTGACCATCCGCGCGACCGGCCCGGCCGGACGCCGGGTAGCCCGGCTTCGGGGTATCCACGGAACGGTTTCGCTGCGGTAGGTCGAAGTCATCGGTGTCGACCGGGCGCGGCTGATCACCGGCGCCGATCGAGCCGCCGCCGCCTGGACCGCCGCCTGTCCCGGAGGTCGATGGGCCGGCCGTGGCCGCGAGCGCCGACTCCGGATGGTCGGCGCGCTGCGGCAGCGTCGGCTTCTCCGGCCCGGCGTCCTCCCGGTCGTCCTCGTCGTCGGGCCCCGGGCCGCGGCGCAGCACCGCCGCCAGCACCGACCCGAGCACCCCGGCACCCGTGGCAGTCATCGCCGCCCAGTACGGCACCACCTGATAGCGGTCGTCGCCGGCGCCGGGACCGGCGATCAGGTACGCGATCGTCAGCAGCGCGGGCCCGGGCAGGCCGGCCAGCGCGACCGTCAGGATCGGCAGCTCACGCCGCCGCGCGGCCCAGCCCAGCAGCGCGCCGATCACCAGCGCCAGCGCGGGCATCGTGGCCAGCGCGGTTCGCTGCGTCACTGCGGGTGACAGGAAGCCCGCGTCGAAGACGCCCAGCCGGATCGCCGGCAGCGGGTCGCTGGGCGCCAGCGACGGCGCGACCGACACCAGCGCGATCACCCACACCGCCGCGCCCATCGTGGCGAGACTCCACCGGGCGATCGCCTGGGCCAGCGCGGCCCACGCGGCGAACACGCCGACCAGCGCGCCCAGGCCGGCGCAGATCGCGATCACGACCACCTCGTTCACGCCCGCCACCTGGGCCGTGCGGGCCGGCTGCATGGTCAGCGGCACCACGAGCCCGGCACCGACCGCGGCCGAGAAGGCCAGCGCCAGCTCGGTGCCGACGCCGGGCACCGGCGAGCCCGGCGCCCAGCGCCGCAGCAGAGTGGCTCCGGCCAGGGCGCCCGTCACGCACGCCAGCATCGGGATCCAGGCCACCCAGGCGAGCTGGGCGGTCCACTGATCACGCGTGGTCACGTCCAGCACACGGGTGAGCCGCACGATGCCGAGGCCGTACGCCAGGCCGAGCTGGCTCGCGCCGGCCAGCGCGCCCACGCCGAGGGTGGCCGCCAACAGCTTGGCCCAGGTCCGAAATGCCATGCCGCGCAGGTTACGGAATGCTTCGTGGCGCTGCCAGTCCGGAGCCCGCTTCTTAAGGCAGGCCAAAATTCCGCTTAAGCGGGATCGAAGCCGGTCTTCAACTCAATGATTCGACCGATATACACAGTGTCACCGGCGTTGGTCAGCATGTGGGTCTGACCCGGCTCCCGGTAGACGATGCCGCCGGTCTCCTCCGTCACGTCGATGCGCTCGCCCGACGCGGTGTGGATCACGTTCTTGGCGCCCTGCACCGCGACCACCACGTAGGCCAGCCCGTGGTGGTGCAGCGGCTGCGTCTCGCCCGGCGCCAGGGTGATGTGCCACACCCGGACCCGGTCGTTCTCGAGCATGATCTCCTGGCCGACCGCGCCCAGCACCTGCTCCGTCATTCTTCTCCCACCTGAGGCAGGACCTGGGACGCGATGAGTTCCACGTGGTCCAGGTCGGACATGTCGATCACTCGTAGATGTATCCGGGTGGCGCCGATCGCCGCGAACTCGCCGATGCGCTGGACCAGGGCATTCGGCGAGCCGACCACCGGGTCCTCCGGCGGCAGCGCGCTGGGCACGTGCAGGGGCGCGGCCCGGCGCTGGGCTTCGGCGTCGGTGCGGCCCAGGGCCACCACGATCCCCGCTGACAGCGTGACGCTGCGCCCGTACCGTTTGCTCGCGGCCCGGACCCGGTCGAAGGCCGCCGCCGTCTCCGCGACTGTCTTGAACGGCATGTTGAATTCGTCCGCGAAGCGGCCGGCCAGCTCCGGGGTGCGTTTCGCGCCGCGGCCGCCGACGATGATCGGCGGACCGGGCCGCTGCACCGGCTTGGGCAGTGCCGGGGCCTCCAACAGCTGGTAGTGCTTGCCGTCGTAACTGAACGTGGCGCCGTCGGGCGTCGACCACAGCCCGGTGATGATCGCGAGCTGCTCGGCCAGCCGGTCGAAGCGCTCGCCCAGCGGCGGGAACGGGATGCCGTAGGAGGTGTGCTCGCGTTCGAGCCAGCCGGCGCCCAGGCCCAGCTCGACCCGGCCGCCGCTCATCGCGTCCACCTGGGCCACCATGATCGCCAGTGGGCCGGGCAGCCGGAACGTCGCCGAGCTGACCAGCGTGCCGATCCGCAGCCGGGAGGTCTCGCGGGCCAGGCCGGCCAGCGTGAGCCAGGCGTCGGTCGGGCCGGGCAGGCCGGGGTCGGCGCCCATCGACTGGTAGTGATCGGCGCGCAGGAAGCCCTCGAAGCCGCCGTCCTCGGCGTGCCGGGCCAGCCGGAGCTGGTCGTCGTAGGTCGCGCCGCGATGCGGCTCGGTGAACAGGCTGACACGCATCGTCGGTCCCTAGGCCATCAGGAGTTCGTGCAGCTCGGCGCTGCACCGGGCGACGTCTTCGAGGTGGGCGCCCCGGCCCAGGGTGCGTGGCCGGGGGATCTTGATCTCGAGGATCTCGCGGATCCGGCCCGGGCGCGGGCTCAGCACGACCACCCGGTCGGCGAGCAGCACCGCCTCGTCGATCGAGTGGGTGACGAAGACGATCGTGGTGCCGAGATCCATGTGCACGCGCTGCAGCTCACCGGAGAGCTCCTCGCGGGTCAGCGCGTCCAGCGCGGAGAACGGCTCGTCCATGAGCATGACCCGTGGGTTGGCGATCAGCGACCGGCACAGCGCCACCCGCTGCTGCATGCCGCCGGAGAGCTCGTGCGGCAGCCGCTTGGCGAAGCCGGTCAGCCCGGTCATGGCCAGCAACTCCTCGGCGCGGTCGCGGTGGGCCGCCTTCCGGCCGCCGAAGATCTGCACCGGGAGCAGCACGTTGTCCAGTACGGAGCGCCAGGGCAAAAGGGCAGGCTTTTGGAACATCATCGCGATGTCGCGGCGCGGCTTGGTCACCCGTTCGCCTGACACCCGCACCTCGCCGGCGGTGACCGGCAGCAGGCCGGAGATCAATCGCAGCAGTGTGGACTTTCCGCAGCCCGAGCGGCCGAGCACGGCGACGAACTCGCCGTCGCCAACCGTCAGATCGATGCCACGCAGGGCCTCCACGGCGCCGGATCGGCCCGCGAAGGTTCGGGAGACGCCGGTGAGTCGGATCATCTGCGGGCGCTCCCGATAGCGTCGGATCGATGCGCTGACACTGTAGTCACCTCATCGTGCATCGTCATGATCACCCCGTCCACAAGGGCCCTTCGAGACATACCTGTCATCTTTCTCCGGCGCGGGTTCCCCTACGCTAACGCCCGAGTTTCGCGCACACCTCCACGCGGCGCCGGTGCACCCTCCGCCCGACGCCGACTGCTCTACACCCCTCGGTTGGGAAGGAACACGGTGCACAGAAGAACGTTCACCCGCACGCTCGTGGCCGCCGCGCTGGCCACGACCCTCGCCGCCGCAGCCGGTTGCAGCGACGACGGCGATGACACCAGCGCGTCCGGCGGCACGCAGACGCTGGAAAAGATCACCTACCTGACGTCGTTCGGCTCGTTCGGCCGCGACTCGTACGCATTTGTGGCCAAGGAAAAGGGCTACTTCCGCGACGCCGGCTTCGATGTCGACATCAAGATCGGCGCCGGCAGCGGCGCCGGCATCAAGCAGATCGTCGCCGGCACCGCCCAGTTCACGCCGATCGACCTCACCGGCGGCCTGCTCGCCATGGGTGGCAAGGACAAGGTCACCGGCTTCACCGCGGTCGGCGCCGTGCAGCAGCGCACCATGGCCGCGATCATGTCGCTCGAGGGCTACGGCATCACCTCGCCGAAGAGCCTCGAGGGTAAGACGCTGGCCGACGCACCCGGCTCCGTCGTGAGAACGCTGTTCCCCACGTACGCGAAGCTGGCCAACGTGGACTTCAACAAGGTCAAGTTCGTGAACGGCGACCCGCAGACGCTGTTCGGCACGCTGGCCGGGCACAAGGTGGACGGCATCGGCCAGTTCGTGGTCGGCAAGCCCACCATCGAGGGCATCGCCAAGAAGACGGCCGTGCTGCTGCCCTACAGCGACTACCTGCAGGATCTCTACGGCAACGTGCTGATCACCTCGACCAAGTACGCCCAGGAGAACCCGGAGAAGGTGAAGAAGTTCACCGCGGCCCTGCTCAAGGGCCTCGAGGACTCGATCACCAACCCCGACGAGGCCGGCAAGCTGCTGCAGAAGAACGTGCCGACCGCCAACCCCAAGTCGGCCGCGGCGGAGTTGACGCTGATGGCGCCGTTCGTCCGGTCCGAGGCCTCCGGCGTGCCGGTGGGCGCGCTGGACAGCCAGCGGGTCGCGCGCAGCATCGCCATCCTGCAGGGCTCCGGGCAGATCGGGGCCGGGCTCACGCCCGAGCAGATCATCAACTTCTCGTTGGTGCCGAACGCCTGATCCGGCATTGACACGGGGCCTGCCGGAGCCGGCGGGCCCCGTGTGCCGACCAGTGGAAGCGACAAGACTGATGACTGACCTGGCGACTGCGCCCGCCCCGGTGCCGGCCGACCCGGCCGGGTCCACGAGCCGCCGTACCCTCGCCGCCGTGGCCTGGCCGCTCCTCGGCCTCGCCATCGCGATCGGCCTCTGGTGGGCCGGCACGGCCCTCTTCTCGATCAACACGGTCGTGCTGCCCTCACCGCCCGCGGTGATCAGCGGCTTCAACCGTTACCGCGAGTTCCTTCTCGAAGAGTCCTGGCACACCGCCGCGGCGACGGTGCAGGGCTTCCTGCTCTCGGTGGGCGTCGGTGTGCTACTCGGGATCGCCATCGCCGCGTGGCGGCCGTTCGAGCGGATGTTCGCGCCGCTGCTGGTCGCGTTCAACGCGGTGCCCAAGGTGGCGCTCGCGCCGCTGGTGCTGATCTGGTTCGGCTACGGGCGCACGCCGATCCTGGCGATGGCGTTCATGGTCTGCTTCTTCCCGATCGTGCTGTCCACCGCGACCGGCCTGACCAGCACCCCGGCCGACCTCGCCGAGTTGGTCCGGTCGATGGACGCGTCCCGGCTGCAGACCTTCGTCCGGGTGCGGCTGCCCGCCGCACTGCCGCAGATCTTCGTCGGGCTCAAGGTGGCGATGCCGCTCGCGGTCATCGGCGTGGTGGTCGGCGAGATGCAGTACGGCGAGAACGGCCTCGGCACCATCATCGTGCAGACCAGTGGCCAGGGTGACACCTCGACGGCGTTCGCCGCGATCACCCTGCTGGCGCTGATCAGCATCGTCCTTTACTACGTGCTGGTCCTGGTGGAACGCCTGGCCCTGCCCTGGGTGCGGGCCACGACGTCGCAGCGCTGAGCTGACCGCACAAAGAAGCCGGCAGACTCGGGGATGAGTCGGCCGGCTGCTGTGCGCTTGTGGATCAGGTGAGCGTTTGTGGATCAGGTGAGCGTTTGTGGATCAGGTGTGCGCTTGTGGATCAGGTGAGCAGGCGCCAGCGGCCCTTGCGCGCCACCAGCAGGGTCAGCGCCTGCGGCATCAGCCCGGAGTGGTTGTCGGGGGTCAACCGGATCGGGCCGGACAGCCCGTCGGTCTGCGAGGTCTCGAGCACGTCGCGGATCCGCTGGCGGTTGCCGCCGACCTTGCCCACCGCGTCGGCGATCAGTTCCACCGCGTCGGCCGCGAACGAGGCGATGCCCGAGTAGCTGCCGTACCGCGAGGTGTAGTCCCGGAACCACTGCTTGCGGGCGGCCTTCGCCGGCGTCGTGGCGATCACGTCGTCGATCGCCAGGATCTGGGTGAACACCATGGTGGCCTGGTCGGTGGCGGTCGCCGCGGCCTGCGGCACGAAGAGGTCACCGGCCGCGGCGGCGTCGAAGTAGACACCGCCGTTGAAGTCGGCCGCGTCGGCGCTGGTGGCCGCGAGCGTCGCCTGGTCCGTGCCGGTCAGCACCACGAGGGCGTCCGGCTTGGCGTCGGTCAGCGTGCCGACGGTCTGGCTGATCTCGGTGGCGGTGGGCTTGACGGAGCGGCTGGCGACGGCGATCTTCACGGTCTTGAGCTGTGCTTCCAGCTTCTTCTGCGCGCCGCGGCCGTACAGGTCGTCGGAGTAGAGCACCGCGGCGGACTTGGCCTTCCTGCGGATCAACTCCGCCACGATGGCCGCCGTGCTGTCGGTGGAGTTCGGGCCGAGCTTGAAGACGTACCGCCGGCTCTCCACCGGGGTGGTCACCTCGTCGGCCGCGGCCAGCGCGATCGTCGGGATCCGCTCGTCGTTGATGGTCTTGGCCGCGTCGACCACGCATTTGTCGCAGGCGCCGGTGATCACCGCGGCGACCGTCGGGTCCTTGGCGAAGGCGGTGATGTTGCGCAGCGACGCGGTGGGATCCGACCGGTTGTCCTGGACCCGCAGGACCAGCTTGCGGGAGCCGAGCACGCCGGAGGCGTTGACCTGCTCGACCTTGAGCTGCAGCCCGCGTGCGTACGCGAAGTCGGACGCGGCCAGGTCGGCGCCGATCACGATCTGCGTGGTGTCGCCGGCCTCGGTGTCAGAGTCGCAGCCCGTCAATGCGGTGACGACGAGCGTCGATGCAGCCACGGACGCCGTCAGACGGCGGGGGAGCCTCACTGCGGGTGCCTCCTATGGGGCGGAACCCGGGATGAAACCATCCCGGTGAACGCTAGATTGTCCGGTGTGGACCGCGCGAACACGGACAGCCCGTCCGTCCGATCGCGCCAAACCTTGCCAACGTGAAGGTCCCTGGTCAAGCTGCGCCGCAAACGGTCAACGGGATGACTTTCCCACATAGTGGTTGGAATCTTGATGGATCAGCGTCACTGCACGCACACGGACAGTCGTGACGGTCACATTCGTGCACTTCAACCCCTACGCAGTGTTGATTGTCGAGCCGAACGGTTGATTGTCAGCGCGCCGTGAACGCTGTTTCCGGAACGCTTCAGGCTTCCCAAACCATCGCCGGTTCTGATGAAATCGCGGCCGTGCCGCGTGTGGCACGAGCCCTGTCGCGTGGATCGGCTATTCCCGGGCGGCAGTATCGGGGTGGGCGAAGAGATGCGGGGATGACCAGCGAGGAGATGTCGTGAGCACCGGTTCTTCGACCCAGGCTTCGACCTACCCCGCCCTTGCCGCTGGCGACCCGGTTGGAAGCAGCGCGGATGCCGGTCGCCCGAGTGGCGCCGGCACGCGCGAGCGGCGTGGGCGCTTCCCGCGCCTGCGGGACGCGCGCATCAGATCCAAACTGGCCTTGATCCTCTTCGTGCCGCTGGTGGCCGTGCTCGCGCTCGCCACCGTCCGGCTCATCGACGTCGGTGGCCAGGCTCTCGACGCCCGTCAGGTCGAGGACCTGACCGAGCTCTCCACCGACGTCTCGGACCTGACGCAGTACATCCACAAGGAGCGGATGGCCGCGGCGCAGTTCCTCGCGACGCCCGGCGCCGGCGCGGCCAGTTACAATGCGGCGATCGCGCTCAGTGATCAGCGGATCGCGCGATACACGACCGACCGTGGCGCGCTGGACGACGCCCCGGCTGCCGTGCAGGCCCGGCTGGAGCGCATCGACGGCCACCTGCAGACGATGAACGCGACCCGGAAGAAGGTCGTCGACCGCGACGAGATCGCCGTCTCCGAGGTCGTGCTGCGGTACGGCGTCGTGCTCACCGACCTCGTCGGCTACGGCGAGGTGCTCAGCCAGTACGCCGGTGAGGGCACGGTCGCCGACAGCCTGCGCGCCGTGTCCGCGTTCGCCCGGGCCAAGGCGGGCACCGCCGAGCAGGAAGCGGTCGCCTACGCCGCCCGGGCCTCCGGTGACCTCAGCGCCGAGCAGCTCTCGGTGCTCACCGCCACCGAGACCAGTCAGCAGGAGGCGTTCGAGAGCTTCGCCCTGGTCGCCACCCCGCAGCAGCGCGCGCTGGTGGACAACACGGTCACCGGCGACGCGATCAATCTCGCCGACCAGTACGCCGGCCGGCTCAACCGGTCCGACCCGATCGTCCCGCTCGAGCTCACCCAGTCCTTCGGCGCGGTCGTCGACCTGATGCGCTGGGCCGAGCAGCGGCTCGAGACGCAGGCCCTGCAGCAGGCCACCGACGAGAGCTCCGCGGTGGGCCGCCAGGCCGCCCTGGAAGCCGGTCTGGTGCTGCTGACCCTGATCCTCGCCATCGCGCTCGCCGTCGTGCTGGCCCGCTCGCTCAACCTCTCGCTGCGCCGGCTTCGCGAAGGCGCCCTGGCCGTGGCCAACCGCGACCTGCCCGACGCGGTCGCCCGGCTGCGCGACGTGCGCAACCTCGGCGACGGCGGCGCCGACGACATCGTGCGGCAGGTCCGCGACCCGATCCGGCTCAACAACCGCGACGAGATCGGCCAGGTGGCGCAGGCGTTCAACGTCGTGCACCGCGAGGCGGTCCGGATCGCGGCCGAGCAGGCCGCCCTGCGGACCAGCGTCTCGGCGATGTTCCTCAACCTGGCCCGCCGCTCGCAGAGCCTGGTCGACCGGATGATCGGCGAGCTGGACCAGATCGAGCGCGGCGAGGAGGACCCGAAGCGGCTCGCGCAGCTCTTCGAGCTCGACCACCTCGCCACCCGGATGCGCCGCAACGACGAAAACCTGCTGGTCCTGGCCGGTGCCGACTCCAGCGCCCCGCGCCGCGAGGACGCCCTGGTGGTCGACGCGCTGCGGGCCGCACAATCCGAGGTCGAGCTCTACAACCGCATCGAGTTCGGCACGGTGGACACCGACATCTCGATCATGGCGGTCGCCGTCAACGATGTCGTCCGGCTGGTCGCCGAGCTGCTCGACAACGCGACCCGCTTCTCGCCGCCGAACACGGTGGTGGTCGCGGACGGCCGGCGCATCCGCGACTACGTGGTGATCCAGGTCGAGGACCGCGGGCTGGGGATGTCCGAGGAACAGATGGACTCCCTGAACCGGCGGCTCGCCGAGACCCCGGACGTCGACGTGGCCGCCTTCCGGCTGATGGGCCTGGCCGTGGTCAGCCGGCTGGCCAACCGCTACGGAATCCGGGTGGAACTGCGCGCGAACATCGAGGGCGGCACCATGGCCCAGGTGATCCTGCCGAACCACATCGTGGTGCTGCCTAACAACCGGCCGCTGGACCCGCCGAACCGCGGCAACCGCCAGCTCGACGCGGCGCCGGCCAGCTGGAACGACCCGATGCCGCTCGGCCGGGGCAGCGCGGCGACGGCGACCCTGTCGGCCATCGCGCCCGAGCCCTGGGGACAGCGTTCCGACGACGGCATGCTCCGGGCCGGCAGCGGCGCCTTCCCGACGATCACCCCGCAGCAGCCGCCGCACCCGCAGCTGCCGATCCAGCCCTCGCAGCTGCCGAGCATGCCCACCCCGGACCGCCCGGCGCTGCCCAGGCGCGGCGAGGGCGCGCCGGCCACGGAACGGCCGCCGCTGCCGACCCGGATCCCGCAGCCGGATTCCGCGCCGGTCGCCGGCCAGGCCTCCGGCGCCACGAGCTCGCCGACCATGGCGTACCCGACCATGAAGGCCGCGGCGCCCGACCGGCAGGTGCAGCAGAGCTTCGCACCGGCCACCGGCTTCGTCCTGCCCGGCGGCGGCACCGCGCCGGCGGCGCAGCGGCCGGCCAGCCCGAATGCGAACGGCTGGGGTGCCGCGCTCGCCGCGATGCCGCCGGCGCCCCCGCCGCCGGCCGCGCAGGCCGAGGACAGCGGCGAGACCTCGCCGATCTTCCTGGAGATGCAGCAGAGCTGGTTCAAGGGACACGACGGGCCGATCTCCGAGGAGTGGAGCATGCCGACCGCGGGCTACGCACCACCGCCGAACCAGCCCCAGGCCCCGCTCCCCGCCGCGACAGCCACCCCGGCGCCCTCGGCCCTGGCTCCGGCTCCGGCTCCGGTCTCGGCCCCCCGCGCCGCTCCCTGCTCCCGCCCCTGTCGCTGCGGCCCCCGCACCGGCTCCCCCGGCGGGCCCCCAGCGGCCCCCCGCGGCCCCACCGGTCCCGGTCTCCCCGGCAGCCCGAACAGAATCGAATAGCTACCCACCCCCGAACGCGGGGCAGAATGGTTCGCGACCGGCGGACGCCGGTCCGGACAGCGGTGCCCAGGTGCCCCGGCCGCGCAGGTCGGCCGAGGATGCCTGGCGCACCGCCGCCGACGAAGGATGGCAACGGGCGATGGCCGCGGCGGAACCCGCGGTCAGCGACACGACCCGTTCCGGACTACCCAAGCGGGTGCCCCAGGCCCAGCTCGTCCCCGGTGGCGTGCAGAGCAGCCCGCGCAATCAGAACCGTCGCAGCCCGGATGAGGTACGCGGCCTCCTCTCCGCGTACCACCGCGGTGTGCAACGTGGGCGTACGGCCGGCAGTGAAGAAGCTGCCGCGGGCGCCCCAGCTCCGAAGGAGAACGGACAGTGACCAGGACCCCCACCATGCAGGACATGGGCTGGCTGCTCAGCAACTTCGCCGACAGCGTGGCAGGCATCGCGCACGTCGTCGCGGTCTCCGCCGACGGCCTGCTGTTGGCCTCGTCGCGGGACCTGCCGGCGGATCGTGCGGACCAGCTTGCCGCCATCACGTCCGGTGTCGTCAGCCTGACCGACGGTGCGTCGCGCATGTTCAACGCCGGCGAGGTGCAGCAGACGATCATCGAGATGGACAGCGGATACCTCTTCCTGATGTCGATCAGCGACGGCTCGTCGATGGCCGTGCTGGCGGCGCGCAGTTGCGACGTCGGCCAGGTCGGCTACGAAATGGCACTGCTGGTCGAACGGGTCGGCGCCGCCCTGGTGCCCGCACCCCGCGAGACCGTGTCACACCAGGGCTGACCTGGAGCACCAACCGCGACCGCACGCTGACGCACGCCGGAAGGAGGTGACCGCACGATGGCACAGCCACATGACCCCCGGGGCAACCTGGTCCGTCCGTACGCGGTCACCCGGGGCCGGACGGAGCCGCGCCGCGACATCCCCATCGAGGCAGTCCTGGTCGCCAGCCAGGCTGCCCTGCAAGAGGCCCGGTTCGCCGGGCATGACAAATACCGCATCGCCGTGCTGTGCGAGCCGCGGGCGCAGTCGCTGGCCGAGATTGCTGCATACAGCAGGCTCGCGCTGGGAGTAGCTCGGGTGCTGGTCGCCGACATGGTCGCCGACGGGCTATTGACGCTGCACAGTGCCGCTCCCAAAGAAGGCTTCACGGAGCGGATGGATCTGCTGGAAAGGGTGTTGAGTGGACTTCGCAAGCTCTGAGCGGGCGGGGGCGCAACCCAAGGAGATCACCTCCGCGAAGATCGTCATAGCCGGCGGCTTCGGCGTGGGCAAGACGACCATGGTCGGTGCGGTCTCCGAGATCGAGCCGCTGACCACCGAGGCAGTGATGACCTCGGCGGGCCAGGGAATCGACGACGCGTCCAAGGTGCCCGGCAAGGAGACCACCACGGTCGCCATGGACTTCGGCCGCATCACGATGGCCGACGACCTGATCCTGTACCTCTTCGGCACGCCCGGCCAGACCAGGTTCTGGTTCATGTGGGACGAGCTGATCAGGGGTGCGGTCGGGGCGGCGGTCCTGGTGGACACCAGACGGATCTCCGACGCCTTCGCACCGCTCGATTACTTCGAGAACCGCCACCTGCCGTACCTGGTGGCGCTGAACTGCTTCGACGGCGCTCCCCGGTATGAACCGGAGGAGGTCCGCGAGGCCCTGGCGATCGCGCCGCACGTGCCCCTGATCATGTGCGACGCCCGGCACCGCGACTCGGTGAAGACGGTGCTGGTGGGCGTCGTGGAACACGCGATGGCCACGCTGGTCGCCGAGCAGGGCAGGGGATTCCCCGCGACGGTGGGCTGAGACCCGGCCCAGGCATCCGCGACGGCCCGCCACAGGGCCGTCGCGCCTGCCTGGGCGTGGTCGCGTCCGCCTGGCTTGCAGGTCCAAGGGCTTTCAAGGTCAAGGGTTCCTCTGCCACGGTCGGCACCATGCAACCAGGCACGACTTGATCTTGCTCTTGACGCTGTCGCGGTGTCAGGTGGGTAGCCGGTAGCCGCGTTTGACCACCGTCTGGATCACGCCCGGGGCGGCCAGGCCGGCGCGGAGGCGGGCGACCGCCATCTCCACCGCGTGCTCGTCGGCGCCTCGGGGGAGGGTGCGCAGCAGGGCCGCGCGGGACAGCACGCGGCCCGGGGTCGCCGCCAGCGCCCGGAGCACCGCCATCGGGGCCGGGGCCAGAGGCTTCAGAGCGCCGTCCACGATTGCCGCGTGGCCGCGCAGGGTCAGCTTGTGGCCCGCCACCTCCAGGGACAGGGCCCGGCGGGGGAGTTCGTCCACGATCGTGCGGACCAGGGAGCTCAGCCGGGCGCGGGCCGGCGTCACCACCGGGATGTCGTGCCGGCGCAGCGGCGCCGCGGTCACCGGGCCCACGCAGGCCGCCAGGATGTCGGCTCGCAGCGCGTCCAGCAGGGGTGTCGTGCTCTGGCCGGCCGCGCGCAGCAGCGCGCCCACCGCCGGAGCCGAGGTGAACGTCACAGCGTCCACCAGGCGTCCGGTGATCAGGTCGACCAGGCGGTGCAGCGGCGCCGGGTCGATCGGGGCTGCCCAGCGGTAGACCGGGACCTCGATCACCTGCGCCCCGGCCGCCTGCAGTGCCTCGGCGTATTCCGGCTGGCTGTCACCATGCAGTTGCATTGCCACCGTCAGGCCCGCGACGCCGCGCGCGGTCAGGTGGTCGACGACCTCTTCGTAGCTTTCGCCCTCCGGCGACCACTGCTCGCGCAGCCCGGCGGCTCGGATCGCGGCGCGGGCCTTCGGGCCGCGGGCGATCAGGTACGCCCGGGAGAGTGCCGCCCGCAGCGGCTCCACCAGGCCCCAGCCCTCGGCGGCCTCCAGCCAGCCGCGCATGCCTATCCCCGTGTTGACCAGCACGATGTCCGGGGGTGTCCCGAGGCATGCCCGGGTTGCGGCGCGCAGTTCCGCGTCGTCGGCGATCGGGACGATGCGCAGCGCGGGCGCTATCACCACGCGGGCGCCCCGGTTTTCCAGCAGGCTCGCCAACTCGTCGCGGCGGCGGTCCGAAGTCACGCCGATCGTGTAGCCGGACAAAGACGCCGTCGGCGCCGCCAGCGCTGCTGCGGTGATCACGGGCTTTCGTGGGCTGCCGGCCTGGTCCGTCATCCGGCGGCCCGCCCTCCCCGCACCTTCGAGCGGGGAGGGTTGCCAGAAAGCCGCGGCATGGCCGGCCGGTCCACCGAAGGGCACGCTCGGAGACCACCGTCCTCGGCGTCGACCCGCTCCCATGTCACGCCTGCGTTCTCCGCCGTACCTCCGGCCGGCACACGCCGCGGCTTCCTGGTGCCGAGCCGGTCAACCGGCTCGGCGGGCACCGCCAGGTCCGTCCTCAACCCTGGCGGTGGGTCTGCGATGGTGCGCCCGAATGCGCAGCCGGGCCGGAGCTCCGGCCGCGTCGTCGCGGTGACCGCACCACTTGCCATGACGGAAGCGTGCCGGGGGGTAATTACCACCGCGCGTCCCGTATGTTTCAAGCCTGCTAAGAGGCATTCACGTCCACGGGGTCTACCACCGTGGGTGGAATCACGCATCCCCATGTCGGCGTGCCGTAGGGCACCGCCTAAACTGGTGGCGCTACGTTATCCGGTCCCGTCTGCATGGCGGGCCCACCGCCCGTTTTGACCGCGCGCCGCGCAGGCAGGTATTGTTGCCTGCTGTTGTGCGACAGCTGCGAGCGTGCCCCTTCGGGTAGGCTCGATGTTCGTGCTTGCTACGACCAGCGCGCGCCCCCAGACCGACGACGAGACAAGGTAATTCTGTGCGTACGTACAGCCCGAAGCCGGGTGAGATCGAGCGTCAGTGGCACATCATCGACGCTTCCGACGTCGTTCTGGGCCGGCTCGCCACCCACACCGCGGCCCTCCTGCGCGGCAAGCACAAGCCCACGTTCGCTCCGCATGTTGACACCGGCGACTTCGTGGTGATCATCAACGCGGGCAAGGTCGCGCTGACCGGCAACAAGCGGCAGACCAAGGTTGCCTACCGGCACTCCGGCTACCCGGGCGGTCTGAAGCAGGTCAACTACGAGGAGCTGCTGACCAAGCGCCCCGATCACGCGGTCGAGTTGGCCGTCAAGGGCATGCTCCCGCACAACAAGCTGGCCCGCCAGATCATCAAGAAGTTGAAGGTCTACCCGGGCGCCGAGCACCCGCACGCCGCGCAGCAGCCGGTGCCGTTCGAAATCAAGCAGATCGCGCAGTGAGCGCGGGCGAAGGAAACAGCATGACCGACATCGTCGAGCCCGAGGTCGTCGAGACCGTCGAGGAGCCCGCCGCCGAGGCCCCCGCCGCCGAGGAGCCCACTGCTGAGGTTCCGGCCGCCGAGGAGCCCGCTGCCGAGGTTCCCGCCGAGACTGTCGTGGTCGTCGAGGCCGCTCCGGCCGCGGTGCGTGCCCCGCGCCCGGGTGACCGTCCGATCCAGACCGTCGGCCGCCGCAAGGAGGCCATCGTCCGGGTGCGCCTCATCCCCGGCACCGGCAAGATCACCTGCAATGGCCGCGACCTCGAGGCCTACTTCCCGAGCAAGGTGCACCAGCAGCTCATCCGTGAGCCGCTGAGCACCGCGGAGAAGCCCGAGATCTTCGACGTCATCGCCAACCTGCGCGGCGGCGGCATCACCGGCCAGGCCGGCGCGCTGCGCCTCGGCATCGCCCGGGCGCTCATCACGAACGACCCGGACGACCGCCCGGCCCTGAAGAAGGCCGGCTTCCTCACCCGTGACTCGCGGGTCAAGGAAAGCAAGAAGTACGGCCTCAAGAAGGCCCGCAAGGCTCCGCAGTACTCGAAGCGCTGATCGCAGCGCTCCGTCTTGCACCACGTCTGACCGGACGGCCGGGTGCGCCCTTCACTGGGCGTGCCCGGCCGTTCGCGTTTTCCCTCCCCCACAACAGCTCCGGTCCACCGCACTCGAGCAGGGCGGCGCCGGCGAAAGGAACGACCGCCATGGGGCGACTCTTCGGCACTGACGGCGTACGCGGGCTGGCGAACGGTGACCTGCTCACCCCGGAACTGGCTCTGTCGGTCGCGGTAGCGGCCGCCCGGGTGCTCATCGAGAGCGACGCCAGCCACCAGCCGCTGGCGATCGTGGGGCGCGACGGGCGGGCCAGCGGCGAGATGCTGGAGGCGGCCGTCGTGGCCGGGCTGACCAGCGCCGGCGCCAACGTCGTGCGGGTCGGCGTGCTGCCCACCCCCGCCGTGGCATATCTGGTCGGCCAGGCCGGTGCGGACCTCGGGGTGATGCTGTCGGCGTCGCACAACCCGATGCCGGACAACGGCATCAAGCTCTTCGCCCCGGGCGGCCAGAAGCTGCCGGACGAGCTCGAGGCGAAGATCGAGGCGGCTATCGCGGACGGGCACGGCCTGGTCGGCCGCCCGACCGGTGCCGGCGTGGGCCGGGTGCACGACCTGCTGGACGGCGCCGAGCACTACATCAAGCACCTGCTCGAGTCGACCCCACACCCGCTGGCCGGCGTCAAGGTCGTGGTCGACTGCGCCAACGGCGCGGCCAGCGAGGTCGGCCCGACCGCGTACGAGGAGGCGGGCGCGGAGGTCATCGCGATCCACGCCAATCCCGACGGCCTCAACATCAACGACAACTGCGGCTCGACCCACCTCGAGGCGGTCCGCGAAGCCGTCCTGGAGCACGGCGCCGACCTGGGCCTGGCCCACGACGGCGACGCCGACCGCTGCCTCGCGGTGACCGCGGCCGGCGACGTGGTCGACGGTGACGAGATCATGGCGATCCTGGCGCTGGCGATGCGCGAGGCGGGCAGCCTGACCGAGGACACCCTGGTCGCGACGGTGATGAGCAACCTGGGCCTGCGCCTGGCGATGAAGCAGGCGGGCATCCGCCTGCTGGAGACCAAGGTCGGCGACCGGTACGTGCTGGAGGAACTGGCCGCGGGCGGCTACGCGCTGGGCGGCGAACAGAGCGGCCACATCGTGATGCCGGCGTACGCGACGACCGGCGACGGCGTGCTGACCGGCCTGCACCTGATGGCGACGATCGCGAAGAGCGGCAAATCCCTGGCCGACCTGGCGTCAGTGCTGCACAAGCTGCCGCAGGTGCTGATCAACGTCCCGGTCAAGGACCGGCAGGCGGGAGCGTCGGCGCCGACTGTGCAGGCCGCGGTGGCGCTGGCGGAGAACGAGCTGGGGGAGACCGGGCGGGTGCTGCTGCGCCCGTCGGGCACCGAGCACTTGGTGCGGGTGATGGTCGAGGCTGCCACCGAGGAACAGGCCCGGGCCGTCGCCGAGCGGGTGGCGGAAGAGGTCCGCTCTGCTTAATTGCCTCGCTCCGCTCGGCGGGCAGTGCGCCCCGGGAGGTCGTTGTCGAGGACACCAAAAATGACCACGGCAAAGAGCGCCTAGTCATTTTTGGCGCCCTCGACAACGACGGGCGCACTGCGACTTTGGTCGCGGTCAGATCACGTCGTGGGCCAGCTTGCGTTGGTTCGGGGATTAGGTGGCTCACGTGGTGGGCCAGCTTGCGTTGGTTCGGGCGTTAGGTGGCTCACGTGGTGGGCCAGCTTGCGTTGGTTCGGGCGTTAGGTGGCTCACGTGGTGGGCTGCTTGCGTTGGTCTGGGGTTTGGGGCTCACGTGGTGGGCTGGGTTGCGTTGGTTTGGGGGTTACTTGGCTAGGGTGCGGAGGCGGGTTGCGGCTTCGTTGATCACGTTCTCGCGTTTGCAGAAGGCGAAGCGGATCAGGTGTTTTCCCTGGTCTTGGTGGTCGTAGAAGACCTGGGTCGGTACCGCCACCACGCCGCAGCGTTCGGGTAGCGTCCGGCAGAAGTCGACGCCGTCCGTGCCGCCCAGCGGCGTGATGTCGGCCGTCACGAAGTAGGTGCCCTCGGATGGCAGCACGCCGAAGCCCGCGTCGGTCAGGCCCGCGACGAGCCTGTCCCGCCGGGACTGCAGCGCGTCGCGGAAGCCGGTGAAGTACGCATCCGGCAGCCGCAGCGCCACGGCCACCGCCGGCTGCAGCGGTCCCGCGTTTACGAACGTCAGGAACTGCTTGACCCGGGTCGTCGCGGACACCAGCGGCGCCGGGCCGGTCGCCCAGCCCACCTTCCAGCCCGTGCACGAGAAGCTCTTCCCCGCCGACGAGATCCGCAGGGTGCGCTCCCGCATGCCCGGCAGGGTGGCGAGCGGCAGGTGTGGCGCGGAGGCGTCGGTGAAGACCAGGTGCTCGTAGACCTCGTCGGTCACGGCGTGCACGTCGTGCTCCTGGCAGAGCCGTGCGATCAGCCCGAGCTCGTCGGCGGTGAAGACCTTGCCGGTGGGGTTGTGCGGCGTGTTCAGCAGGATCAGCCGGGTGCGGGGCCCGAACGCGGCGCGCAGCTCACCCTCGTCGAAGCCGTATCGCCCGTCGGGGCCGGGCCGCAGGGTGACCGGCCGCCGAACCGCGCCGGCCAGCGCGATCGAGGCCGCGTACGAGTCGTAGTACGGCTCGAAGCACACGACCTCGTCCCCGGGCTCGCACAAGCCGAGGATGCTCGCGGCGATCGCCTCGGTGGCCCCGGCAGTGACCACCACCTCGGAATCAGGGTCTCGCTCCAGGCCCCAGAACCGCTGCTCGTGCGCGACGATCGCGGCCCGCAGCGCCGGGATGCCGGTCAGCGGCGGATATTGGTTGGCCCCTGAGCTCAGCGCCTCGGCGGCCGCGGCGAGCATCTCCGGCGGCCCGTCCGTGTCCGGGAAGCCCTGCCCGAGGTTGACCGAGCCGGTGCGCGCGGCCAGCGCGGACATCTCGGTGAAGATGGTGGTGCCGAACGGGCGCATGCGCCCGACGAGCGGATCGGCCGGGGTCGACGTCGTCACGACGCCAGCCTACGGCCGCTCGGGCGGGTGCCGCTGCCCGCTCGTGGCAGCGGGCTCGCTAGAAGGCGATCTTGGTGCAGGAGGCGGTGATGAAGGTGCCTTCGCTCGTCTTCTGGGCCACCTGCTTGCCGTCGATCTTGGCGCTGCAGCTCAGCGTTCCCTCCGAGGTGGAGCCGCGGATGGCGGTGACCGAGACCAGCGCCGAGCCCTTCATCGTGAAGGTCTTGCGCCACGGCAGCGAGGCGTTGCGGACGCGCTGCGCTTTGCCGTCGAGCTTCTCCACGTAGATGATCTCGGCCGGGCCGTCGCCGGTGACCTCGTATTCGACCTTGAGCTCCTGATCGGGGTTGATGTCCGGCAGGTTCGGCAGGTCGGTGGGCAGATCGGTCGGGAAGTCCGTGGGCAGGCCGGTCGGCAGGTCGTCGGGGAGGCCCGGCACCTCGGTCGGCAGGTCCGGCAGGGATTCGAGCTTCTCCTCGGCCTTGTTCTTGGCGTTGTTTACCAGCAGCACAGCCGAGGTCACCCCGCCCGCGCACAGCAGCAGCACCACAGCCAGCAGCACGGCGATCAGCGGGGCGTTGCTGCGCTTCGGCGGCGGCGGGGGCGCACTGTAGCCGGGCTGCTGTTTGTAACTGGGCTGCTGTCCGTAGCCGGGAGGCGGGCCGTAGCCGCCGGGCGGGCCGTAGCCGGGCGGCTGGTAGGCCGGCGGCGGGAACTGGCCGTGCTGGTCCGGCGCCTGGAACTGGCCCTGCTGGTTCGGCGGCAGGTAGCCGGTCTGCTGGTCCGGCGGTGGGTAGCCCGGCTGCGCGGCGAACTGCGAGGTGGGCGGGTAACCCTCCGGCGGCCCGCTGGTCTGTGCGTTCGGCGTGGGCAGCGGGGCATAGCCGGGCTGGAAAGACGGCGTCGGCGGACGCGGCGGCTGGTAGGGCTCGGCCGCGAGGGAGTCGCCCGACGGTGTGGACCACGGTTGACCCGACACGGGCTCTTCCGCGGGGTACGGACGCGTCGGGTCCGAAGGCGGTGGGTAGCTCAATCGTCTCTCCAGAGCAGGTGTTCGCCCGACGGTACGCCCCCCACGCCAGATTTGGATCACCCGGTCGTGTCAGCGGTGTGCCTGACCTGGCCACGAAGTCGGACACGACCGGCTGAACGGCTCTTTCGATCACGGATGATGCGCGAAAGTATGCCTCTCGCGCAGCGCCCGTGAGCGGAAGTCCGCTACGCTGCCCCCCATGTGTGGGATCGTGGGTTACGTCGGCAGTCGGCCGGCTCTGCAAATCGTCCTCGACGGGCTCCGCCGGCTGGAGTATCGCGGTTATGACTCCGCCGGCATCGCGGTCATCGACGACTCCGTCATCCTGACCGAGAAGAAGGCCGGCAAGCTGGCGAATCTCGAAAAGGCGTTGGCCGAGCGCGCCGGTGACGGCATCTCGGTGGGCGTCACCGCGATCGGGCACACCCGCTGGGCCACCCACGGTGGTCCCACCGACCGCAACGCCCACCCGCACCTCTCGGCCGACGGCCGGGTCGCGGTGATCCACAACGGCATCATCGAGAACTTCGCCCGCCTGCGCGCCGAGCTCGAGGCGACCGGCGTCGAGTTTGTCAGCGACACCGACACCGAGTGCGCCGCCCATCTGCTCGCCGCCGAGATGCGCGCGCTGCGGGAAGCCGGACAGGACACCGCGCTGGACGGCCCGCACCTGCTGGCCGAGGGCATGCGCCGCACCGTGCGCCGGCTCGAGGGCGCTTTCACCCTGCTCGCGATCGACGTCGACGTGCCCGACGCGGTCGTCGCCGCCCGGCGCAACTCGCCGCTGGTGGTCGGCCGCGGCGACGGCGAGAACTTCCTCGCCAGCGACGTCTCCGCCTTCATCGAGCACACCCGTGAGGCCGTCGAGCTGGGCCAGGACCAGGTCGTGCTGATCACGGCCGCCGGCATCGAGATCACCGACTTCGCCGGCGCCGCCGCGACCGGCAAGGAATTCCACATCGACTGGGACGCCTCCGCCGCGGAGAAGGGCGGCTACGACTACTTCATGCTCAAGGAGATCGCCGAGCAGCCCCAGGCGATCGCGGACACCCTGCTGGGCCGGCTCTCCGAGCGTGGCGAGATCGTCCTCGACGAGGTTCGCCTCACCGACCAGGATCTGCGCGACGTCGACAAGGTCTTCATCATCGCCTGCGGCACCTCCTACCACGCCGGCATGGTCGCGAAGTATGCGATCGAGCACTGGACCCGCATCCCCTGCGAGGTCGAGCTGGCCAGCGAGTTCCGCTATCGCGACCCGGTGCTGGACCGCTCGACGCTGGTGATCGCGATCAGCCAGTCCGGCGAGACGATGGACACGCTGATGGCGCTGCGCCACGCCAAGGAGCAGAAGGCCCGGGTGCTGGCCATCTGCAACACCAACGGCTCGACGATCCCGCGCGAGTCCGACGCCGTGCTCTACACCCACGGCGGGCCCGAGATCGCCGTGGCCTCCACCAAGGCGTTCCTGACCCAGCTGGTCGCCTGCTATCTGATCGGCCTGCACCTGGCCCAGATCCGTGGCGTCATGTATGCCGACGAGGTCGCCGACGTGGTGGCCCGGCTGCAGCGCACCCCGGACGACCTGCGCGAGCTGCTCACCGGCATGGAAGACGTCCGCGCGCTGGGACGCGACCTGCGGACCGCGTCGACCGTGCTGTTCATCGGCCGGCACGTCGGCTTCCCGGTCGCGCTGGAGGGTGCGCTCAAGCTCAAGGAGCTCGCCTACATGCACGCCGAGGGCTTCGCCGCCGGCGAGCTGAAGCACGGGCCGATCTCGCTGATCGAAGAGGGCACGCCGGTGGTCTGCGTGGTGCCCTCCCCGGCCGGGCGCGGCGTCCTGCGGGACAAGGTCGTCTCGAACATCCAGGAGGTGCGCGCCCGGGGAGCCCGCACCATCGTGATCGCCGAGGAGGGCGACGACACGGTCCGTGCGTTCGCCGACCACCTGATCGTGGTGCCCCGCACGCCGACCCTGCTCGCGCCGCTGATGACCACCGTGCCGCTGCAGATCCTCGCCTGCGAGATCGCCGCGGCCCGGGGCCACGACGTCGACCAGCCGCGCAACCTGGCCAAGTCCGTCACCGTGGAATGACATCGCCACGCCCCACAGCGATGGCCGTGAGCGCGTCGAGCGCCGCGCTGCCGGGCTTGAAGTAGCCGAGGTGCCCGGCGTCCGGCTCGCTCGCGAACACGCGGGCGCCGAACGCCGGGTCGCTCGGGTTGGTGCCGAAATACAGGTCGTTCTCCGGCCGGGCGAAGGCCAGCAGCGCACCGCCCGGCACCGCCTGGCTGAGGGCGAGATCCGCGGCCAGGCTCCGCGGCGCGACCGCCGCCCACTGGATGACGTCGGACCGCGACGTCGAGGACCACACCTGGCCGGGCGGCACCTGTAGCTCGGCGGCCGAATCGACGCCGACGCCGGGCGATCCGACGAAGACCACCTCGTCGGTGGCGAGACCCGGCTGAGCCGCCGCCGAGCCCACCACCAGCGACCCGTAGCTGTGGCCCAGCACGGTCTGATGCGCCGGCGGGCCGAGATGGGTGGCACGCAGCCCTTCCTGGAACCGGCGTAGCCCGTCCGCGCCCGCGGTGGCCTGGGACCTGCTCGCGGCCTCATGCACGAAGTCCGGGGCGTCGTAGCCCAACCACATGACCGTGCTGGTGGCGGTCTCCGGGGCCAGTTCGGCCGCCCGCGCCGCGATCCGCTCGGCCCGCGTCAGTTCCTCGCCGTACGACGCGAGGTCGGCGGTCATCCCGGGCACCTGGGTCAGCACGTTCGCGGCCCGGTCCGGGTCGCCCAGCGCGACCACCGCCTGTCCCTCCCCGGCCGGATCGATCCGCAAGAGGTATGCCCTCGCCGCGTCCCCCTCGGCGAGCCGGTCCCGAAGGGCGTCGAGGCCGGGTAGCCGTGCCGGTAGCTCGTCCAGGGTCAGCCGATTCGCCGCATCGCGGGTGGCGGCGGGAAGGCCGTCCAGCGAACCCAACCGGCCGGGGTCGGTGGCGAGCAGCCAGCGCTGCTGCGCCGGGCTCAGCGCCGCCCACCATCGCCGCACCTCCGCGGGTGTGGCCGCGCAGGACGGCGGATCGATCGCCGGCGGGGTGGCGGTCCCGCCCGCGATCAGCTCGCCGAGCCTGCTCGCCGCGGCCCCGTCCGCCCGCGCGGCGATGGTCACCGCCGCCTGGACGGTCGCCGCGGTGTCGCGGACGGCAACCGCCGGTTGCCCGCTGACCGTGCCGTTGCCGGCGATGGAGACGCCCGCGGGGGTGCCTGCCAGCATCGACCTGGCTCTGGCCAGGCTCGCCGCGAACTCGCTCAGCGCCTGGTCGGCGGCCCAGCAGCCGAGCCGGAAGAGATTCAGCCGGCGGATCAGCGCGGCCAGGCGGCCCGCGGCGGCGTCGGCGGCGGATCCGGTCCAGAAAGTGCTCAGCCGGGCCGCGTGGGCGCGCAGCTCGGCCGCCCACCGGCCGGCGGTCGCGGCCCAGGCCCGCCAGGCGGTGGCGGTGTCGCGCCAGGGCCCGGGATCGGTGGTGCGCAGCTGCGCGTAGCTGATGACCGTCACGCCGCGGCCCTGCCGTGGGTGAGCTGGGGGACCTTCCGCAGGCGTGCTGCGGCGCGGTCGTCCGCGTCGTCGTAGTCGTCGGCTGCCGCCGTCGCCTGCCGGGCGGTCGCCGTGATGTCCTCCGCGAGCACCCGGAGCCGCAGCCGCGCGGCGTCCGCGACCGCCGACGCCGCAGCCGTCGACGACCAGGTCGGCCCGGCGGGTGGCGGTGGGGGATCAGCGCTGATCAGCGCGACTGTCGCGGACAGTGCCGTGGCCCAGGCGCGGACCGCTGCGGCGTCAACTTCGAGCTCGGACGTCATCGGCAACCTCCAGGTCGGAAAAGGCGTTCGGCCGACGACGTTAGGGGAGCGAAGGCTGACGGAACTGCCCCTGTGGACAACCCGCGGCGGGGCATACCCCGTTGTCCACAGCCCTGGCGCACGACGGGCCGCCGTGGACCGCGGGCCGATAGGGTTGCTCCTGTGATCGTGTCTGTGGGGATCGACGTCGTGCTGGTGGAGCGGTTCGCCAAGGCGTTGGAGCGCACACCGCTGCTCGCCGACCGGCTCTTCACCGACTCGGAGCGGATGACTTCCTCGAATAATCCGAGATCGCCGGAGTCGCTGGCCGCGCGGTTCGCGGCCAAGGAGGCCGTCGCCAAGGCGCTCGGCGCTCCCGTCGGGCTGCGCTGGCACGACTGCGAGGTGGTGACCGATCCGGACGGGCGGCCCTGGCTGACCGTCTCCGGCACGGTTGCGGCGGTCGCGGCCGAACGCGGTGTCAACCGCTGGCATCTGTCGCTGTCGCACGACGGTGGCATCGCCTCCGCGATGGTCGTCGCGGAGGCCTGAGTTGACCCGCGGCGCAAAGCCCAGGCAAGGTCGATTTTCGAGTTCCCAGGGGGTTTGAGCATGCGGCAGGCGTGGCGCGTGGCGGATGTCCGTGCGGCGGAGAAGGCCCTGATGGCGATCCTCCCGTCGGGCACGCTCATGCAGCGCGCGGCGGCGGGGCTGGCCCGCCGGTGTGCCCTGCTGCTGGGCGAGTCCGGCGGCGTCTACGGCGCCACCGTGCTGTTGCTGGTCGGCAGTGGCGACAACGGCGGTGACACGCTGTATGCGGGTGCCGCGCTCGCGACCCGCGGTGCCGGCGTCAAAGCCGTGCTGCTCCGGCCCGACCGGGTGCATCTCGCGGGCCTCGCCGCCCTGCGCCGCGCGGGCGGCGTGACCGTCACCGAGCTGCCGGCCCGGGCCGACCTGGTGGTCGACGGCATCGTCGGCATCGGCGCCAGCGGCGGGCTGCGACCGGAGGCGGCGGCGCTGGTCAAGCGCCTGCCCGAGCTGCGTGGCCGGGACGGCGCGCGGCCACCGGTCGTCGCCGTTGACGTGCCCAGCGGGGTCACGGTCGACACCGGTGACGTGCCCGGCGAGGCCGTGCACGCCGACGTCACCGTCACCTTCGGCTGCCTCAAGCCCGCGCACGTCGTCGGCCCGGCCGCGACCCTGGCCGGCCACGTCGAGCTGGTCGACATCGGCCTGGGCGCCACGCTGCACACCGACCCGGCGGTCCGGGTGCCGGAGGCCGCCGACGTCGCCGCCTGGTGGCCGAGGCCGAGCGCGGCCTCCGACAAATACAGCCGCGGCGTCGTGGGCGTCGCCACGGGTTCGGCGGCCTACCCCGGCGCCGCTGTGCTGTCCGTCTCGGGTGCGCTCGCCGGGCCGTCCGGGATGGTGCGATATGCCGGCAGTGCCGACCGTGAGGTGCTGCGCCGGCATCCGTCCGTGGTGGCCGCGAAGCGGGTGGCCGAGGCCGGCCGGGTCCAGGCCTGGGTCTGCGGTTCCGGCCTGGGCACCGACGACGCGGCCCGCACCGAGCTGCGCAGCGTGCTCGCCACCGCCCTGCCGGTGCTGCTCGACGCCGATGCGCTGACCCTGCTTGTGGACGGCAAGCACGCCGCCGACCTGCGCCGGGACGCCCCGTTGGTGATCACGCCGCACGACGGTGAGTTCGCCCGGCTGGCCGGCGAGCGACCGGGCGCGGACCGGATCGCCGCGGCCTGCCGGCTCGCCAGCTGGATCAACGCGGTGGTGCTGCTCAAGGGGGACAGGACGATCGTGGCCACCCCCGCGGGCGAGGTCTGGGCCAACCCGACCGGCACCGCGGCGCTGGCCACGGCCGGCAGCGGCGACGTGCTCGCCGGCCTGCTCGGCTCGCTGCTCGCCGCCGGCCTGCCCGCCGAGCGAGCGGCGATCATGGCCGCCTACGTGCACGGGCTGGCCGGGCGCCGGGCCGCGCAGGACGGCCCGGTGACGTCCGAGGACGTGGCCTCCGCGCTGCGTCCGGTCCTTGCCGATCTGCTGTGACCGGCTTCTGTCATACCGAATAAGTAGGCTGTGAGCATGTGGCAAGCCGAGGTCCGGGTAGATCTGGACGCTATCCGGGACAACGTCGCGACGCTGCGCGCCGGCACCACCGCCGAGGTCATGGCGGTGGTCAAGGCTGACGGCTACGGGCACGGCATGGTGCCGGTCGCCCGGGCGGCGCTGGCCGGCGGGGCGACCTGGCTGGGTGTCGCCACCCTGGAGGAGGCGCTGGCCCTGCGGCGGGCCGGGCTCAGCACGCCGGTGCTGGCCTGGCTGCTCGCCCCGGGCCTGCCGCTGCACGACGGCGTCGCGGCCGACGTCGACCTCACCGCGGGCGGCCTGGCCCAGTTCGGCGAGCTGGTCGCGGCCGCCCGCCGGGTGCAGCGACCGGTCCGGGTGCACCTCAAGCTCGACACCGGCCTGGCCCGCGGCGGCGCCACCCCGGCCGAGTGGCCCGCCCTGCTCGAAGCGGCGGCGAAGGCCCAGGCCGACGGCGAGGCGGAGATCGTCGGCGTCTGGAGCCACTTCGTCTATGCCGACGCCCCCGGCCACGAGACGGTCGACCACCAACTAGCCGTCTTCGCCGAGGGGCTGGCCACGGCGGAGCAGTTCGGCATCGAGCCCCGCTACCGTCACATCGCCAATTCGGCGGCCACGCTGACCCGTCCCGACGCACACTACGACCTGGTCCGGCCCGGCCTGGCCATCTACGGGCTGTCGCCGCTCCCGGCCGAGCATCCGACGGGTCTGCGGCCGGCGATGACCGCCCGCGCCCGGGTCGCGCTCACCAAACGGGTCCCGGCGGGCCAGGGCGTCTCCTACGGGCACGCCTATCACACGTCGAAGGAGACGACGCTGGCCCTGGTGCCGCTCGGCTACGGCGACGGGGTGCCCCGGCACGCGTCCAATGTGGGCCCGGTGGCGCTCGGCGGGCGCACCCGCACGATCGCCGGCCGCGTCTGCATGGACCAGATCGTGCTCGACTGCGGCGACGACCCGGTCGCGGCGGGAGACGTGGCGACGCTCTTCGGCCCGGGCGACGACGGCGCACCCACCGCCACCGACTGGGCCGAGGCGATCGGCACGATCAACTACGAGATCGTGACCCGCTTCGGCGGCTCCCGCGTGCCCAGGGTCTACGACGGCACAGCCGGCACAGGGGAGGACACGTGAGTCCAGCGAAGTCATCCGCGAGGTCCGGCCCACGCCGGCGGGCCAAGCAGGTCGGCATAGTCGGCGCCGCCATCGGTGTCGCCGCGGCCGGCCTGGCCACGGCCTTCGCCGTCGAGCGGGCCCTGGTGCGCAAGTCGCTGAATGCGCCCGGTGACCCCTACGCCGACGAGGAGTTCGGCGACCAGCCCTTCGACCGCCAGGTGACCGTCACCGCCGCCGACGGCACCGATCTGCACGTCGAGATCGTCGAGCCGAAGGTCGCCGGCACCAAGCCCACCGTCGTCTTCGTGCACGGCTTCGCGCTGGACATGGGCACGTTCTACTTCCAGCGGCAGGCGCTGGCCGAGCTGGGCGAATACCGGCTTGTCTGCTACGACCAGCCCGGGCACGGGCGGTCCAGCCGGCTGCAGTCCGGCGACTACGACATCGCCGCGCTCGGCAAGTCGCTGGCGGCTGTGCTCGACGAGACCGTGCCGGACGGGCACATCATCCTGGTCGGGCACTCGATGGGCGGCATGACGATCATGGCGTTCGCCGAGCAATATCCGGAGTGGTTCGGCGAGCGGGTCACCGGCGTCGTGCTGATGTCCACCTCGGCCGGTCTGATCGACAAGAGCAAGCTCGGCCTCCCCTCGCTGGTCGCGCGGGCCAGCGCGCCCTTCTTCGGGATCTGGGGCGGCGCGGCCCGCATCGGCGGCGGCGCGATCGACAAGGCCCGCATCGCGGCCGGCGACCTGGCCTGGCTGCTCACCCGCCGGTACGGCTTCGGCGACGCCCGGCCCAGCCCGTCGCTGGTCACCTTCGTGGAGCAGATGAATTCGAAGACCTCCGTCGAGACCCTCACCAAATACCTGCACACGCTGTACACGCACAACCGCTTCCCGGCGCTGTCCGCGCTGCGCGGGGTGCCGGTGCTGGTGCTGGTGGGCGCCAATGACTATCTGACCCCGGTGACCCACTCCGAGGAGATCCTCCGGCACCTGCCGGAGGCGGCGCTCGTGAAGATCGACAACAGCGGACACGTGGTCATGCTGGAGAAGGCCGACGAGGTCAACGCGGCGCTGATTCCCTTCCTGGAGAAGATCTCTTGATCCCGACCGGCATCCGGCTGGCCACAGTGGACGACACCCGAGCCTTCGGCCGGCGCCTCGCCGCCGTGCTGCGCCCCGGAGACCTGCTGCTGCTCACCGGTCCGCTGGGGGCCGGCAAGACCGCGCTGGCGCAGGGCATCGGCGCGGGGCTCGGCGTGCTCGGCGCCGTCACCTCGCCGACGTTCGTCATCGCGCGCGTGCACCGGCCCGACCCCGCCCGGGGTGGCGCGGTGCCGCTGGTGCACGCGGACGCATACCGGCTGGGCGACGCGGCCGACCCGCGCGCCGAGATCGACGACCTCGACCTGGACGCGTCCGCCGACGACGCCGTCACCGTGGTCGAGTGGGGCGCCGGCCTGGTGGAACAGCTCAACGACGAATACCTGGCCGTCCGGCTCGACCGGCTCGACGACGACACCCGGATCATCGACCTCATCCCCCACGGCGGCGACTGGGCCGCTCGACTGGAGAAAATGTGAACCTGCCCGAGCTGCTCCCGCCCGCCTGGCGTAGGGAGCTCACGCCGTTCCTCGACGAGGCGGCCACCACGGCCCTCGGTGCCTTCGTCGCCGAGCAGTACGAGACGCAGACGGTGTATCCGCCCGTCGAGGATCTGTTCGCGGCATACCGGTTGTGCCCGCCCGAGCAGGCCCGGGTGCTGATCCTCGGCCAGGACCCGTATCACGGGCCGGGGCAGGCGCACGGGTTGAGCTTCAGCGTCCGCGACGGGGTGCGGATCCCGC
Source organism: Actinoplanes sp. ATCC 53533 (assembly GCF_003947245.1). Classification (NCBI taxonomy): domain Bacteria; kingdom Bacillati; phylum Actinomycetota; class Actinomycetes; order Micromonosporales; family Micromonosporaceae; genus Actinoplanes; species Actinoplanes sp. ATCC 53533. Next base: position 47,653 of record NZ_QHHV01000030.1, read on the forward strand.
CGTCGCTGCGCAACGTCTTCAAGGAGTTGGCGGAGGACGTCGCGGTGGCGCCCGCGACCAGCGGCGACCTCACCGGCTGGGCGCGGCAGGGGGTGCTGCTGCTCAACGCGGTCCTGACCGTGCGCGCGGCAGCGGCCGCCTCGCACGCGAACAAGGGCTGGGAAGCATTCACCGACGCGACAATCCGGGCGCTGAACGCCCGCGACGAGCGCGTGGTGTTCCTGCTCTGGGGCAGCTATGCCCGCAAGAAGGCGGCCCTGGTCACCAACCCGGCGCACGTTGTGCTGGAGGCGGGCCACCCGAGCCCGCTCAACCCGAAGGGCTTCCGCGGCTCCCGCCCGTTCAGCGCGGCGAACAAGGCCCTGGCCGACGCCGGCCGCGCCCTGATCGACTGGGACCCACGAGCCTGACCCGCCGACCCACCGCGGACCGGGCGCGAACCACCGCCCGACCGAGGCACGGGCCGGGCGCGAGCCATCGCCCGACCGAGGCACGGGCCGGGCGCGAGCCGCTGCCCGGCTGAGGTGCGGGCCGGGCGCGAGCCGCTGCCCGGCTGAGGTGCGGGCCGGGTGAATTGGTGCCCGGCTGAGGTGCGGGCCGGGTGAATTGGTGCCCGGCTGGGGTGCGGGCTGGGTGAGTTGGTGCCCGGCCCGGCTTGGCGGGCATGGGGTGGCCCGGCCGCCCGGCTCGGCTGGGCTGCTTTGCGGCGGTTAGGGTTCTCAGGTGCTCGTTCTCGCTCTGGATACCTCCACTCCCGCGGTTACCGCCGCTCTCGGGGAGGTCACCGACAGTGGCATGAAGGGGATCGCCGAGCGGCGTACCGTCGATCCTCGCGCCCACGGTGAGCGGCTCGCGCCCCAGGTCCAGCTCGTTCTCGACGATGCCGGGGTGCGCCCGCGCGAGTTGACCGCGATCGTCGCCGGGCTCGGCCCCGGGCCGTTCACCGGGCTGCGGGTGGGGCTGGCGACCGCCGCCGCCATGGGGCAGGCGCTGGGCATCCCCGCGTACGGGATCTGCTCGCTCGATGCTCTCGGCCGGGCCGCCGGGCCCGGCCGGGTGCTCGTCGCCACCGACGCCCGCCGGCGTGAGGTCTATTTCGCCACCTACTCCGGCGGTGTCCGGGTCTCCGGTCCGGACGTCGCTAAGCCCGCCGAGGTGCTGGTCGAGGCCGATCGGGCCGTCGGTGAGGGTGCGCTCAAGTACAGCGAGGTCTTCGGCATCCCGATCGACGACCGGCTGCTCTATCCCCCCGGCGAGGCGCTGATCGCCCTGGCCGCCGAGCAGATCCTCCGCCGGGCGCCGGGGGATCCGCTCACCCCGCTCTATCTGCGCCGGCCCGATGCCGTCGAGCCGGCCGCCCGCAAGACTGTGCTGCCCTGATGCTTATCACCCGGTTTCGCTGGTGGCACATCGCCGAGGTCCTGCCGATCGAGGAGGAGCTGTTCGGCGCCGAGAAGTGGTCGGCCGCGATGTTCTGGAACGAGCTCGCGCAGCGGCATTTCTACCTGGTCGCGGTGGAGAACGAGAAGGTCGCCGGCTATGCGGGCCTGGCGATCGTCGATCAGGAGGAGTCCTGGGTGCAGAACATCGCCGTCGACCGGCGGGCCCAGCGCGGCGGCATCGGGCGGCAGCTGCTGGAGGCGCTGCTCGCCGAGGCCGGTAGGCGCAAGGTGCTGCTTGAGGTCGCCGTCGACAACGCGCCCGCCCAGCGGCTGTACGCCGCCTACGACTTCGAGCCCGTCGGCCTGCGGCGCGGCTACTATCAGCCCAGTAACACCGACGCCCTGGTGATGATGCGAAGTGCCTGACGAGCCTCTGGTCCTCGGGATCGAGACCTCCTGCGACGAGACCGGCGTCGGCATCGTCCGGGGGCACACCCTGCTCGCCGACGCCCTGGCCTCCAGTGTCGACCAGCATGCCCGGTTCGGTGGGGTGGTGCCCGAGGTCGCCAGCCGGGCGCATCTCGAGGCGATGGTGCCGACCATGCAGCGGGCGCTCGACGACGCCGGGGTCACCCTCGCCGACATCGACGCCATCGCGGTGACGGCCGGGCCGGGGCTCGCGGGGGCGCTGCTCGTCGGGGTCGCCGCCGCCAAGGGGTACGCGCTCGCCGCCGACAAGCCCATCTACGGCGTCAACCATCTCGCCGCCCACGTCGCCGTCGACACCCTTGAGCACGGCCCGCTGCCCGAGCCGGCCATCGCCATGCTCGTCTCCGGCGGTCACTCCTCGTTGCTGCTGGTGAACGATCTCACCGCCGGGGTGACGCCGCTCGGTGCGACCATCGACGACGCGGCCGGGGAGGCGTTCGACAAGGTCGCCCGGCTGCTCGGCATGGGCTTCCCCGGTGGCCCGGTGATCGACCGGACGGCCCGCGACGGCGACCCCGCCGCGATCGCCTTCCCGCGCGGCCTCACCGCGCCCAAGGACCGGCTCAAGCACCGCTACGACTTCTCCTTCTCCGGGCTGAAGACGGCCGTCGCCCGGTGGGTGGAGGCCCGCGAGCGCAGCGGCGAGCCGGTGCCGATCGCCGACGTCGCGGCCAGCTTCCAGGATGCCGTCTGCGACGTGCTGACCAGCAAGGCCCTGGACGCCTGCCGGGAGTACGGCATCGAGACGCTGATCATCGGTGGCGGGGTGGCCGCCAACTCGCGGTTGCGGCTGCTCGCCGAGGAGCGCGCCGCCAAGCTGGGCATCCGGGTGCGGGTGCCGCGCCCGGGGCTGTGCACCGACAACGGCGCGATGGTCGCCGCGCTCGGCTCGCACCTGGTGGCCGCCGGGGTCGCGCCCAGCCGGCTCGATCTGCCGGCCGATTCCGCGATGCCATTGACCTCGGTCACTGTGGCGGGGTAGGAATCAGCATGATCGCACGCATGTGGGAGGTACGGGCCCTGGGCAGCGGCTTCGACGAGCTGCTCACCTGGGTCTGCGACGTGGCATTGCCGCAGGTGGAGGTGCTGCCGTCGTACGTGTCGAGCGAGGTCTACTCGTCGACCGACCATCGCATCGTGGTCATCTCCCGGTGGCGGCACACCCCCGCCGACCTGCCCGCGCCGCCGGAGCGCCTGACCGCCCGCGCGCCGCACGTCTGGGATTTCACGCCTGTCGATAGATAGGGGCGCTGGCGGTACCGTCGGGAGAGAATGCGCGAGCTGCCGCCTGCCGATCCCGGCATTCCCGACGACCGGTCCGCCACCCGATACCTGGGCTGGCTCGCCCGGCGCACGTGGCCATCCGTCGCCGCCGCGGTGGTCTTCGCCATCGTCTGGATGACCTGCCAGGCGCTGGTACCGGCGGTCGTGGGCAGGGCCATCGACGCCGGCCTGACCCACCGGGACAGCGGGGCCCTGCTCACCTGGTGCCTGGTGCTGCTCGGCCTCGGCCTGATCCAGGCGGGCGCGGGGATCGCCCGGCACCGGCTGGCCGTCTTCAACTGGCTCGCCGCCGCCCACCGCACGGTCCAGGTGACCGTCCGGCAGTCGAACCGGCTCGGCTCGGCTCTGCCACGCCGGCTGAAGACGGGTGAGGTCGTCGCCATCGGGACGGCCGACCTGGGACACATCGGCGGCGCCGTGGAGATCACTGCCCGGGGCACCGGCTCAGTGGTCGCGATCGTCACCGTGATAGTCGTCCTGCTGCTCACCTCGGTGCCGTTGGGGCTGGTCGTGGTGTTCGGCGTGCCGCTGCTGATGGCCGTGGTGGGGCTGCTGATCCGGCCGCTGCACCGCCGCCAGCAGGCGTACCGCGAGCAGCAGGGGCGGCTGACCGGCCGGGCCACCGACCTGGTCGGCGGGCTGCGGGTGCTGCGCGGCGTGGGCGGCGAGCCGGTCATGTCCGGGCGCTACCGGGAGCAGTCCCAGGTGCTGCGTGCGGCCGGCCTGCGGGTGGCCGCCGTGGAGGCGTTGCTGGAGGCCGCCCAGGTGCTGCTGCCGGGCATCTTCCTGGTCCTGGTGACCTGGCTGGGCGCCCGCTTCGCGCTGTCCGGGCGGATCACCCTCGGGCAGTTGGTCTCCTTCTACGGGTACGCGGCGTTCCTGGTCGCGCCCCTGCGCCAGCTCACCGAGACGCTCGACAAGCTGACCCGCGGGCACGTCTCCGGCCGCCGGGTGGTGGGGATGCTGCGGGCCCGTACCGACCTGCCGGACCCGGACCGTCCGGCGTCCGCGCCGGTCGGCGGCGAGCTGGTGGACGGAGTGTCCGGGGTGGTGGTGCGGCCGGGGCTGGTCACCGCGATCGCGGCGGCTGTGCCCGCCGACGCGGTCGCCATCACCGATCGGCTGGGCCGGTACGTCGACAGTCCGCCGGGTACGGCGGCGACGCTGGCCGGCGTACCGTTGAATGATCTTGATTTGGCCACGGTGCGCGCCCGGATCCTGGTGGCCGACAACGACGCACGCCTGTTCTCCGGTCCGCTGTGGGCGGATCTGGATCCGGCCCGCGCGGCGACGCTGCCGGCCGCGCTCGCGGCGGCCGGCGCGGACGAGATCGTCGCGGCGCTGCCCGCGGGGCTCGCCACGGAGGTCGCCGAGCGGGGCCGCAGCTTCTCCGGCGGCCAGCAGCAGCGGCTGCGGCTGGCCCGCGCCCTGATCGTCGACCCGGAGGTGCTCGTGCTGGTCGAACCGACCAGCGCGGTGGACGCGCACACGGAGGCCCGGATCGCCGACCGGCTCGGCCCGGCGAGGCGCGGCCGCACCACGGTCATCTGCTCCACCAGCCCGCTGGTGCTGGCCCGCGCCGACGTCGTCCTCTACGTCGAGGCGGGCCGGGCGGTCGCCGCGGGCACCCACCGGGAGCTGCTGGCCCGCAGCCCGGGCTACGCGAGGACGGTGTTGCGGGAGTGAGCACCGCGCTGCCCGTGGCGGACACCGAGCAGGTCCGCCGGTACGCCCGCGCCCTGTTCCGCCGGCATCCCCGCCCCCTGATCCTCGCCGTGTCGCTGCACGCCGCCGCCGCGATCGCCGGCCTCGCCGGGCCGCGGCTGCTCGGCGAACTGGTCGAGTCGCTGCAGCACGGCGCCGGCCTGGGCACCGTCGACCGGATCGTGCTGACCATCGCCGGGTTCATCACGGCGCAGGCGGTGCTGGTCCGGTTCGCCTTCCTGGCCTCGGCCCGGCTCGGCGAGCGGGTGCTGGCCGAGCTGCGGGAGGACTTCGTCGACCGGGTGCTGGCCGTGCCGCTGTCCATGGTGGAGCGGGCCGGCACCGGCGACCTGCTCACCCGGACGTCGCGGGACGTCGACGCGCTGTCGCGGTGCGTGCGCTTCGCGGTGCCCGAGACGATGATCGCGCTGCTCACGGCCGCGCTGGCGGTGGGCGCGCTGGTCCTGGTCAGCCCGCTGCTCGCCCTGCCGTTGCTGCTCGCGGTGCCGGTGCTCGGGCTCTCCGCCCGCTGGTACCTGCGCCGGGCCGGCCCCGGCTATCTGCGCGAGAACGCCGCCTATTCGCAGGTCACCGACGGTCTCGCGGAGACCGTCGAGGGAGCCCGGACGGTCGACGCGCTGCGCCGCCAGCGGGACCGGATCCGGCGTACGGACGCCGACCTGCGCCGCTCCTACCGGGCGGAGCGATACACGCTGTTCCTGCGCACGGTGTGGTTCCCCACGGTGGAGGTCGGCTACGTGCTGCCGGTCGTCGGCACGCTGGGCATCGGCGGCTGGTTCTACCTGCAGGGCTGGGTCAGCCTGGGGCAGGTCACCGCGGCCGTGCTCTACGCCCAGCTGCTGATCGACCCGCTCGACCGGTTCCTCGGCTGGCTGGACGAGTTCCAGGTCGGCGCCGCCTCGCTGGCCCGGCTGCTGGGCGTGGCGGACACCCCCGACGCGGCGCCCGCGGCGGACGAGACACCGCGCGGCGCCCGGATCGTCGCCGACGGTGTGCGGTTCTCCTATGTCGCGGGGCGGCCGGTGCTGCACGGCGTCTCGCTGACCATCGAGCCGGGGGAGCGGCTGGCGATCGTCGGCCCGTCCGGTGCGGGCAAATCCACCCTGGGCCGGCTGCTCGCCGGGGTCTATGCGCCCGGCGAGGGCTCGATCACGGTCGGCGGGGTGCCGCTCGCCGGCCTGCCGCCGCACCGGCTGCGCACCGAGGTCGCGCTGGTCAGCCAGGAACACCACGTCTTCATGGGTACGCTGCGCGACAACGTCGCCATGGTCCGGCCCGGGTCGGAGGAGCACGAGGTGCGCGCCGCGCTGGCCGCCGTACACGCCCTGCCGTGGGCCGACGCGCTGCCGGCCGGGCTGGACACGGAGGTCGGTGCCGGCGGCGCGACGCTGTCGGCGGCGCAGGAGCAGCAGGTGGCGCTGGCCCGGCTGGTCCTGGCGGACCCGCACACGCTGGTGCTGGACGAGGCGACGTCGCTGCTGGACCCGCGGGCCGCCCGGGACCTGGAACGGTCGCTGGCGGCGGTGCTGAAGGGCCGGACGGTGGTGGCCATCGCCCACCGGCTCTTCTCGGCGCACGACGCGGACCGGGTGGCGGTGGTGGAGGACGGCCGGATCACGGAGCTCGGCTCGCACGACGAACTGGTGGCGGCGGGTGGTTCCTACGCGGCGCTGTGGGCCTCGTGGCATGGCGCGCCGCCGGTCACCGCAGCGCCAGCGCCACCCCGAGCAACACCAGCGTGACCAGGGCGACCGCGAAGACGACCAGCAGCTCGCGGCGCTGCTTCTCCTCGGGGGTCTCGGCGGGCAGGTCGCTGACGACCGCCGCCAGCTCGTCCATGGTCCGGGCGTCGCTGACCACCCCGACTCGCTGGGCGAACTCGTCCAGGGTCAGCCGGCCGGCACCGGTGTGCCGCTCGAGCGCGGCCACGATCCGCTGCCGATCCTCGTCGGAGGCGCGAATACTCACGGGGGCACTCTAGCCCGTGGGTCACAACAGTGGGTCGGCCAGCAGCCGTTCGAAGGCGAGCTCGGCCGCGCCGATCAGCGCCGCGTCCGTGCCGAGTTCGGGGGTGCGCAGCCGGACGTGCTCGCGGCAGGCCGGCAGGGCCACCTCGTTCAGGCGGCTGCGGATCTGGGCCGCCGCCACCAGGTAGATGTCGCGCAGCGTGCCGCCGAAGATCACCACCTCGGGGTTGAAGATGTTGATCAGGTTGCCGACGCCGAGGCCGATCCAGTCGCCGACCCGGCGGACCGCCTGCTGGGCCGCCCAGTCGCCGCGCATCGCCGCGTCCACCAGCTCCAGCACCGCCTCGCCGCCGCTGAGGTGGGCCCGGCCGGCGAGTTCGAGCAGCGCGAACTCGCCGATCTCCGTCTCCCAGCAGCCGCGCGAGCCGCAACCGCACGGGCGGCCCTTCGGGTTGACCACCATGTGGCCGACCTCGCCGCCGTAGCCGCCGTGGCCGGTGACCCGGCGGCCGCCCGCGATGATGCCGCCGCCGACGCCCACGTCGCCGTACAGGTAGATGACGTTGTCGCAGCCCGCCGCCGCGCCGCGGCTGTGCTCCACCTGGGCGGACACGTCGGCGATGTTGCCGACGATGAGCGGGCCGACGTAGCCGATCTCCGCGCTCAGCGCCTCGCCGACCGGCTCCTCGACCCAGCCGATGGTGGGTGCCAGCCGGACCATGCCGTCGTCGCGGCGGACCATGCCGGCCACCGCCAGGCCGCCGCCGACGTAGCGGGCGCCCTCGGGGACGGCCGTGCGCATCTCGTGGATGAAGCCGGCCAGCGGCTGGATCGCGTCGATGACCTGCATGCCGCGCGGGCGGTCGGTCTCGCGCCGGTCCAGGATCCGGCCGCCGAGCCCGACCCGGGCGGCCCGCAGCCGGTCCACCTCGATGCTCAGCGCGTACGCGTAGACCTGGGCCGACTCGGGCCGGACGACCAGGGAAGGTCGTCCGGCCCGGCTGGTGTGGTCGGGTGGCCGCTCGGTGACCAGCCCGGCGGCGGCCAGATCGGTGGTCAGCGCGCCGATGGTGCTGCGGTTCAGGCCCAGCTTGGTGGTCAGTTCCGCCCGGGACGTAGCGCCATGAACATGTACGTATCGGAGCAGGGTGCCCAGGTTGTGCCGGCGTACCTCTTCCTGGCTGGGCCCGGCTCGCATCAGCGTGCGGCCTCCTTGCCGTTCGGCTTGCTCATCGGTTGCCGGTGGCTGCTGCTCTGCGCCGCGACAGCGCGTCGACGCTGGCCGCGGCCAGCAGGATCAGGCCGGTGAAGATGAACTTCTGGCCGGCGCTGAAGCCCATCAGGCCCATGCCGTTGTCGATCACGGCGATCACCGCGCCGCCGATCACCGCGTCCAGGACCCGGCCCTTGCCGCCGAAGAGGCTGGTGCCGCCGATCACGGCCGCGCCCACCGCGTACAGCAGGACGTTGCTGCCGCCGGAGTTCGGGTCGACGGAGTTGGCCCGGCTGGCCGCCACGATGCCGCCGATGGCGGCCATGAACGAACCGATGACGAAGACCGAGATCCGGATCCGGTCCACCGGGATGCCCGCGCGGCGGGCCGCCTCGGTGTTGCCGCCGACGGCGTAGATGTGCCGGCCGAACGTGGTGCGCCCCAGCACGAAGGTCCACACGACCAGCGCCACCGCGATGATCGGGGCGACGATCGGCACACCTTTCACCGAGATGATCAACGGATTGATGCTGCGCTCCTGGGTCAGTACGGCGACCGCCGCGAACAACAGCACGGCGAGCGCGACGATACGTCCCAGCACGATACCGATCGGCTCGGTGACCAGGCCGCGGGCGGCCCGCCCGCGGACCCGGGTGAACTGCAGGCCCGCGTACGCCGTCACCGCCACGACCGCGAGGCCCCAACTGAGCGCGGCCGACATGTTGTTGTTGGCCACCGCCAGGACGAACGTGTCGCGGATCGAGACGTTCGTGCCGCCGCTGAGCAGCACCAGCAGGATGCCCTGGAACGCCAGGAAGCCGGCCAGGGTCACCACGAAGGACGGAATGCCCAGTTTCGACACCAGAAAGCCCAGGCCGAAGCCGATGACCAGGCCGGTGGCCAGCGCGACTGGGATCGCGGTGAACCACTCCCAGCCGTGCTCGGTCAGCAGGATGGCCATGACCGCGCCGCAGACGCCGCTGGCGAAGCCGGCGGAGAGGTCGATCTCACCCAGCAGCAGGACGAAGATCAGCCCCATCGCGATGAAGATGACCGCCGCGCCCTGCGAGAACAGGTTGGCGAAGTTGATCGCGCTGAAGAAGGTCGGCCGGGCGATGCCGAAGATCAGACAGAGCAGGATGAGGCCGAGGACGGCCGGCAGGCTGCCGATGTCGCCGCCGCGCACGCGAGCCCAGTAGTCGTTGAGGTGGCTGCCGACGGTGGGCCTGATGACCTGGACGCCGCCGGCCGTGGTCGTGGTGGTGGGTGTCATCGGTCAGCTCCCGGAGGCATGCGGGCGGCGAAGTCGGAGGGCTTCTCCGGTGGGAGGCCGAGGTTGCCGCTGCGGCCGGAGGTGATCAGTTCGACGATCTGGGAGTGGGTGACGTCGCTGGTCTTGACCTGGGCGGCGGTGCGGCCGAGGTAGAGCGCCGCGATGCGGTCGGAGACGGCGAAGACGTCGTTCATGTTGTGCGAGATCAGCACGACGCCGAGGCCGTTGTCGGCGAGCCGGCGGACCAGTTCGAGGACCTGGGCGGTCTGGGCCACGCCGAGCGCGGCGGTGGGTTCGTCGAGGATGACGACCCGGCTGTTCCAGAGCACGGCCTTGGCGATGGCGACGGTCTGGCGCTGGCCGCCGGAGAGGCTGGCGACGAGTTGGCGCAGGGACTTGACGGTGCGGACCGAGAGGCTGGCCAGGGTGTCGCCGGCCATTTGTTCCATGGTCGGCTCGTCGAGGACCAGCCCGCGGACCTTCTCGCGGCCGAGGAACATGTTCTGGACGATGTCGAGGTTGTCGCAGAGCGCGAGGTCCTGGTAGACGACCTCGATGCCCAGGGCGGAGGCGTCGCGGGGGCTGTGGATGGCGACCTGGTCGCCGCCGAAGGTGACCGTGCCCGCGTCGATGGTGTAGATCCCGCTGACGCATTTGACCAGGGTGGACTTGCCGGCGCCGTTGTCGCCGACGAGCGCGGTCACCTCGCCGGGGTAGACGCTGAGTCCGACATCGTGCAGGACCTGGACGGGACCGAAGCTCTTGTCGATCCCGCGCAACTCCAGAAGAGGTGTCGCGGCCACGGGGTTACTCCTTCGGTGGATGCGGCCCCGACGTGGGGTCAGCTGATGCCGTTGTCCGTGCAGAGCTTGGCGAAGTCGGCGGTGCAGAGCTCGGCCTTGGTGACGAACCCGTCGGCGACGACGTCCTTGACGTTCGCCTTGGTGATGGACTGCGGGTCCAGCAGCACCGAGGGCACATCCTTGCCCGAGTCCGGGTCCTTGATGGTGCCCGTCGCGGTGGTCGGCTTCTCACCCTTGGCCAACGAGATCGCCAGCGCGGACGCCGCGTCGGCCTCCTTCTTGATCGCCTTGTAGACCGTCATGCACTGGTCACCGGCGAGGATGTTCTGCAGACCCTGCACCGTCGCGTCCTGACCGGTGACCGGGACCTGACCGTTCAGCTTGTTCTTCTTCAACACCGAGATGGCCGCGTTACCCAGACCGTCGTTGGCGGCCAGCACACCCTTGATGTTCTTGTTCGAGGTCAGCATCTGCTCGAAAATCGTGCCACCCTGGGCGTTGTCCCAGTCCGGCACCGACTGGTTC
>NZ_QHHV01000310.1:0-6290 GCF_003947245.1 Actinoplanes sp. ATCC 53533
ATCGGGTTCGACGCGGTGGTGCCGAATCTGTTCGGCCCGTTGATCGCCGGTCAGACCGTTCATCTGTTACCGGAGGGGTTCGACATCGCCCGGTTGGGGGAGTTGCTCGTCGCTGGTGGGCCGTACTCGTTCATCAAGCTCACCCCGTCGCATCTGGATTTGTTGACCGCGCAGTTGACACCGGCCGAGGCGGCGGGGTTGGCCGCGACGGTGGTGGTCGGGGCCGAGTCGTTCTCGGCGGCGTCGTTGGAGTATTGGCGGCGGTTGGCCCCGGACGTGGTGGTGCTCAACGAGTACGGGCCGACCGAGGTGACGGTGGCCAATTCGGTGTTCCAGGCCGACGGGCTGGTCTCGACGCGGACGGTGCCGATCGGCCGGCCGATCCCGAACACGTGGATGTTCGTGGTGGATTACGCCGGTGAGTTGGCCGAGGTCGGTGTCACCGGTGAGTTGCTCGTGGGTGGGATGGGTGTGGTCCGGGGTTATCACGGCCGGCCTGATCTGACCGCGGACAAGTTCATCCCGGACCGGTTCGGACCGGTACCGGGTGGTCGGCTCTACCGGACCGAGGACCTGGCCCGGGTCCTTCCCGACGGCAACGTCGAGTTCCTCGGCCGGTCCGACGACCAGATCAAGATCCGCGGCTACCGGGTGGAACCCGGCGAGGTCGAGAGCCAGCTGCTGGCCCACCCGGCGGTGCGGGAGGCAACGGTCGTCGTCCGCCAGGACACCGCTGGCGACCCTGCCCTGGTCGGCTACTGGGTGGAAGCGCCGGAGACAACTGTCGACGCACCCGCCCTGCGCGACCATCTGCGCCGCTCCCTGCCGGAGCCGATGGTGCCGGCGCACCTGGTGCGGCTGGACCGCCTGCCGCTGACCGCCCACGGCAAGATCGACCGCTCGGCCCTGCCCTCGCCACCGGCCGGGCCGGCCGTCGCCGCGGACGCCCCGGCGGTGGCCGCCAGCGCCACGGAGCTCGCGCTGGCCGTGCTCTGGCAGGACGTACTCGGCCGGACGGGGCTGCGCGGCGACGACAACTTCTTCGACCTCGGCGGCCATTCACTGTCGGCCACCCGGCTGGCCCGGCAGGTCGCCGAGGCCTACCCGCCGATGACCCGCCGGCTGGCGCTACGGGAACTCTTCGCCAACCCGACGCTGGGCGGCTTCGCCGCCGCCGTCGACCGCGCGGTCGGGTCGGTGGCCGGGTCACCGGGGCCGGCCGGCGCCGACCTCGCGCCCATCCGGCCCGTGCCGCGATCGGCGGGCGTGGTCGCCCTCTCCAGCGCCCAGCAGCGGCTGTGGTTCCACGGCCAGCTCGACCCGGACAGCACCGAGTATCTGGTGCCGATCGTGCTGCGACTGACCGGCCGGCCGGACGAGGCGGCGCTACGCGGCGCCCTGGCCGACCTCGTCGCCCGGCACGAGGTGTTGCGCACTCTGGTGTCGCTTGTGGACGGAAAGCTGATCGGCGTGGTCGCGCCGGACGCGGTGGTGCCGTTCCACCTGGACCGCCCGGCCGGAACCCGGGTCGAGCGGGAGGCCGCGGCCGACGAGCTGATCCGGCGCGAGCGCACCACCCGCTTCGTCCTGACCCGTGACCTGCCGATCCGGGCCCGGCTGATCGAGGTGGCCGACGACACCTGGGTGCTCTGCCTGGTCCTGCACCACATCGCCTTCGACGGGCTCTCCCGCGGCATACTCCAGCGCGAACTGGCCGAGCTGTACGCCGGTCGAACCGAGGGCCGGCCGTCGGCGTTGCCGCCGCTGCCGATCCAGTACGCCGACTTCGCGGCCTGGCAGCACGAGTGGCTCAGCGGCCACGACGCCGAGCTGGCCGTCGCGTTCTGGCGGGACACGCTCGCCGGCCTGCCCGCGGTGGACCTCCCGTTCGACCGGCCCCGCCCGGCCCGCTACGACTCGACCGGCGACGTGGTCACGCTCACGCTGCCCCCCGACTTGGCCCGGTCCATCCGTCGAGCCGGACGCGAGTCGAACACCACCAGCTACGTCGTGGTGCTGACCGCGCTGCGGATCCTGCTGGCCCGGATCACCGGTGCGACCGATATCGCCATCGGCACACCGGTGGGCGGCCGCGACCGCCCCGAGCTGGCCGACCTGGTCGGGGTCTTCGTGAACACGGTCGTGATGCGGGGTCCGCTGGCCTGGGATGAGACGTTCGCCGCCGCGCTGGCCCGGCAGCGGGACGCGGTCACGGCCGCGTTCGCCTACCAGGACCTGCCGTTCGACCGGCTCGTGCAGGAGCTTCGCCCCCGGCGCGACCGGTCGAAGCACCCGCTGTTCCAGATCATGTTCGCCTACGCGGCGGCCCCCGAGGTGGCGCCGGACCTGTCCGGACTGGTGATGGCCGCCGACGAGAGCCACTCGGCCACCGCGAACTTCGACCTCACGCTCTACCTGCAGGAGACGGCCGACGGCGGGGTGACCGGCGGGTTCGAGTACGCCACCGCCCTGTTCGACCGGGCGACGGTCGAGGCGCTGGCCGACGAGCTGATCGTCGTGCTGCGCGCCGGCCTGGCCGACGGCAGCACCCCGATCCGGGCGTTCCCCCGAACCACCACCGATCGCACAAAGGAGCGACCATGACGGTGCCCGTTGCCGCCCTCGGCCGGCCGGGGCCGGCCGAGCCGAGCCCGCCGCCGCTCGATGTGCTGCTGCACCAGCGCATCGACCACTCGCCCGGGGCGGTGGCCATCCGGTGTGATGACGAATCGGTGAGTTACGCCGAACTCGACGCCCGCGCCGCCCGGCTGGCCCACCGGCTGCGTGACCTGGGCGCCGGGCCCGAGCGGGTGGTCGGCCTCTGCCTTCCCCGGGGAGTCGACCTGATCGTGGCCGTCCTCGCGGTGCTGAAGGCCGGCGCGGCCTACCTGCCCCTCGATCCGGCCGCTCCGTCCGCCCGCCGGGCGGAGCTGCTCGACGAAGCGAACACGTCCTTTGTGGTGACGACCCCCGCCCTCAGCACGGGGATCGGTCCGGGGCGCCCCGTCCTGACCCTGGACCCGGCCGACGCTCGCGATCGTCCGGCGAGCCGGGTCGAGTCCTACGCGGACATCGACAACCTGGCCTACGTCATCTACACCTCCGGGTCGACCGGGCGGCCGAAGCCGGTGGGAGTGACGCACCGGTCGCTGGTCAACCACGCCCAGCGCCTGCGGGAGTTGTGCGACCTGACCGGCACCGACCGGGTGCTGCAGTTCGCCAGCCTGACCTTCGACGCCGCCGCCGAGGAGATCTTCCCCACCTGGCTGGCCGGCGCCGCGCTGGTGCTGCTGACCGATCCCGTGCCGGCCACCCACGTCGTCGAGCGGCTCGTCCGGGATCACCAGGTCAGCGTCGTGAACCTACCGACCGCGTACTGGCACCAATGGGCCGACGAGCTGATCACCCAGGGCCGGTCCTTGCCGGCCGGCGTCCGGCTGATCGTGATCGGTGGTGAGGCGGCCAGCGCCGCGGTGCTGTCGCGGTGGCAGCGCCACACCGGAGTGCCGATCCTGAACACCTACGGCGTCACCGAGGCAACGATCAGCAACCTCGCCACCCGGCCGGGACCATCGACACCGGAAACGACCGTCTCGCTCGGCCGGCCCATCGGTGGGACGACGGCCCATCTCGTCGGGACGGACGGCCGTCGCGTCCCGGCCGGAGCGCCGGGCGAGCTCCTGATCGGGGGCGTCGGGCTCGCCCGGGGCTACCTGAACCGCCCGGCGCTGACCGCCGAGCGGTTCGTGCCGGACCCGTTCGGCGGCCGGCCCGGTGCACGGCTGTATCGCTCGGGCGACCTGGCCCGGCAACGGCCCGACGGCGAGCTGGACTTCCTGGGTCGCCTCGACGACCAGGTGAAGATCCGCGGGCAGCGCGTCGAGCCGGGCGAGGTGGCGGCCGCCGTGGCCACCCACCCCGGTGTCCGGAGCGCCTACGTCGCCGTCCGGGAGGCGCCGGCCGGCGGTGCCCAGCTGATCGCCTATGTGGTCGCGGCCGACCCGGCGACCGGGGTGACCGAGCCGGACCTCCGCCGGCACGTGGCCGACCGGTTGCCGACCGCGATGATCCCGGCCGGGTGGTGTCTTGTCGACGCGCTACCCCTCACCGCGCACGGCAAGGTCGACCGGGCCCAGCTGCCCGACCCCGTCGCCGGGCCGGCCACAGCGGGACAGGCGCCGACCACCGCCGTGGAGCGGGCACTGGCCACGATCTGGGGCGACCTGCTCGAACGCGGCGGCGTCGGCCCCGATGACGACTTCTTCGATCTCGGCGGCCACTCGCTGCTGGCCATCGCCATGATGAGCCGGATCGCGTCGACCTTCGACCTGGCTGTGCCGGTCGCTGTCCTGTTCGACTACCCGAAACTGGCCGACTTGGCCGCCGTGATCGCCGACAGCCTGGACGAGCTGCCCGAGACGGACGCCTGATCCGCTCGCTCGCCCCACCGGAAGGACACCACCATGACGGACTTCGTCGCGCGCCCGGCCGCCGTCGGAACACCCCCGCGAGCCAGGCATCTCGGCATCACCCGGGCGTCGACCGCGAAACGGCGCCCCCTGGTGACCCGTCGCCCGGCGGGGGTGGTGGTGCCGTTGTCGTTGGCGCAGCGGCGGGTGTGGTTCATGTCGGAGTTGGGGGGTGGTTCGCCGGAGTTCAATGTGCCGTTCGGGTGGCGGGTCCGGGGGGCGTTGGATGTGGGTGTGTTGCGGGGTGCGGTGCTGGGGGTGGTGGCGCGGCATGAGGTGTTGCGGTCGGTGTTCGTCGATGGGGTTGATGGGGTCGCGGTAGGGGTGGGTGAGGCCCGGGTTGGTTGGGTCGAGCGGGTGGTGGACGGGTGGGCTGAGGCGCTGGTGGTGGCGCGGGGTGAGGAGTTGGTGGCTTTCGATCTGCGGTCGGATCCGTTGGTGCGGGTGACTGTGGTGCGGTTGGGCGTTGATGACTTTGTGGTGTTGTTCGTGGTGCATCACATTGTGTTCGATGGTTGGTCGATGGGCCTGTTCGTGGGCGAGTTGGCGGAGTTGTATGCGGCTGGGGTGGCGGGTCGGGCGGCGGTGTTGCCGGAGTTGGCGGTGCAGTACGGCGACGTCGCCGTCTGGCAGGAACGGGCCTCGGCCGGGGGAGCACTGCACCGGTCGATGGAGTACTGGCGGCGCCAGCTCGCCGGCCTGACCCCGCACGAGATCGCGACCGAGTTCCCCCGGTCCGCCGACCAGTCGTGGGCCGGCGGGTCTGTCGAGTTCGCCCTGCCGGCCGACGTCGTCGCCGGGCTCCGCGCGGTCGGGGTGGCCCAGCGGGCGACGCTGTTCATGGTGGTGATGGCGGCGGTGCAGTTGGTGGTGTCCCGGTGGTCGGGTTCGACGGATGTGTCGGTGGGTTCGTCGGTCGCGGGTCGGGGGGTGCCAGAGGTTGACGGGTTGGTGGGTCTGTTCTTCAACGTGCTGGTGTTGCGGACGGATCTGTCGGGTGATCCGACGTTCGGGGAGTTGGTCGGGCGGGTGCGGGAGGTGGTGCTGGGTGCGTTCGAGCATCAGGACGTGCCGTTCGAACGGCTGGTCGAGGAGCTGGCCCCGCGGCGCCAGGCAGCCGGATCGCCCTTCTTCCAGGTGCTGGTCGAGATGGACACCACGCCGTCCGCGCCCCTGCGGATGGCCGGGATGGAGCTCACCGAGATCCGGCTGCCCGCGGCGACGGCGAAGTTCGACCTGAGCGTGTCGCTGCGTGAGCACGATGGCGGTCTGGTCGGGTCGGTCGCATACCGGTCGGCACTGTTCTCGTCGGGCTGGGTCGAGCGCTTCGTGGGCGGCTTGGTGGGCCTGTTGTCGTCGGTGAGTGCGGAGGTTCGGCTCTCCGGTCTGCCGGTGGTGTCGGCGGGGGGTTCGTTGTTGGCCGGGGGTTTGGGTGTGGTGCGGGCTCTGGCTGATGGTGGTGTGCATGAGTGGTTCGAGGATCGGGTGCGGTCGGATCCGGCCGGGGTGGCGGTGGTGTGTGGTGGGGTGGAGGTTTCCTACGGGGAGCTGAACGCGCGGGTGAACCGGTTGGCGCATTACTTGATCGGGCTTGGGGTGGGTGCCGAGGCCCGGGTCGGGGTGTGTGTCGAGCGGGGTGTGGACATGGTGGTGGCGTTGCTGGCGGTGTTGAAGGCCGGTGGGGCGTATGTGCCGTTGGATCCGGGGTTCCCGGTGGACCGGATCGGGTTCATGATCGCTGATACCGGTGCCCGGGTGGTGTTGACGCAGGGCAGTCTCATGGGCCGGTTCCGGGKTATGAAGGCCGGTTGGTGTGTGTTG
>NZ_QHHV01000311.1:0-30982 GCF_003947245.1 Actinoplanes sp. ATCC 53533
CCCCGGCGACCTTGAGCATCGCGATGGTGCCCTCGGCGTAGTCCTGGCCGGTGGGCATCACCACGACGAGGATCTTGCGGCCGGTGAGCTTGCCGTTGAGCAGCCCGGGCGAGATCTGGGTGGCGAACTCCTGGGTGCGGCTCAGCTCATCGCGGTATTGATTCGCCTGGTCACGATAGTTGCTGTTGTCCTTGCTCAGCGCGTCCACGCGGTCCTTGAGCGTGTCGACGACCGGCCCGTTGAGCGCGGCGGTGCCGACCACCAGCCCGATCGCCAGGGCGAGGAAGACCGCGGTGAGCGACACCACGTGGTACCGGAAGTTGATCACGCCAAAGCCTCTGAGTCACTCGCGGATTAGAAGAGCTGTCCTAACTGGAAGACCAGATTGTCCCACCACTCGGACATCACGGAGAGATAGGCCTTACCGACCGTGGAGACCGTGATCGCGGAGGCCATCGCCGCGATCGCGGAGAGCACGAGCAGCACCAGCGAGGAACCGGAGATGTTCTGCTTGTAGAGCCGGCTCACACCCTTGGCGTCGACCAGCTTGCCGCCGACCTTGAGCCGGGTGAGGAACGTCGAGGCCATGCCGCCGCGGCCCTTGTCGAGGAATTCGACCAGGTTGGCGTGCGTGCCGACGGCCACGATCAGTGTCGAGCCCTTCTCGTCGGCCAGCAGCATGGCGAGATCCTCGCTGGTGGCGGCGGCGGGGAAGGTCACCGCGGGCACGCCGAGCCCGTGCACCCGGTCCAGGCCCGGGGCCCGGCCGTCCGGGTATGCGTGCACGATCACCTCGGCGCCGCAGCGCAGCACGTCGTCGGTGACCGAGTCCATGTCGCCGATGATGATGTCGGGCGTGTAGCCGGACTCGACCAGCGCGTCCGCGCCGCCGTCGACGCCGATCAGCACCGGCTTGAACTCGCGGATGTAGGGCCGCAGCACGTCCAGGTCGGCCTTGTAGTCGTAACCGCGCACGACGATCAGCACGTGCCGCCCGGCGATCCGGGTCTGCACGTCGGGCACGCCGACGCCGTCCAGGAGCAGGTCACGCTCCTGCTTGAGGTATTCCATGGTGTTGGCCGCGAAGGCCTCGAGCTGCACGGACAGGCCCTCTCGGGCGTCGGCCATGGCGGCGGCGACGGTCTGGGTGTCCTGCCGGATGCCGGTGGCGATCGCCTCGCCGCCGAGCAGCACGGTGTCGTCGGAGACGCCGACGACGTCACCCTCGCTGATCCGGTCGAACACCTCTTCGCCGAGGTCGTCGATGAGCACGATGCCGGCCTGGATCAGCACCTCGGGCCCGAGGTTCGGATAGCGGCCGGAGATCGAGGGCTTGACGTTGAGCACCACGGCGACGCCGACGGCGACGAGCGAGTCGGCCGCGACGCGGTCGATGTCGACGTGGTCGATCACGGCGATGTCACCGGGGCGCAGTCTTCCGACCAGGCGCTTGGTCCGGCGATCGAGTCGAGCGGTGCCGGAAAGGACTCCCGGTTCGACGCTCCGGGTCCGGCGCAAGGTGGGAAGTCGCATCCAGGCCATCCTGACACGCCGTTTCATCTGTGCCGCACGCGACATGCACAAGGTCACCGACAAAAGGGATGTATTACCCGTCACTCATCGTAGCTTTCCCCGTTCCCCGGTCTTCCTCGGTCGGCCCCGTCCTCCGGTCAGCCGCGTTTCTCTTTGTCGGCGACGGCGAGCAGCTCCTCGGCGTGGGCGATGCCCAGATCCGAATCCGGCAGGCCGGCCAGCATCCGGGCCAGCTCGCGGGCCCGCTCGGTCTCCTCGACGATGCGCACCCCGCTGGTGGTGATCGCCCCGCTGGTGTCCTTGGCGACCACGAGATGCCGGTCGGCGAACGCGGCGACCTGCGGCAGGTGGGTCACGACCAGCACCTGGTGGGTGCGCGCCAGCCGGGCCAGCCGGCGGCCGATCTCGACCGCGGCCTGCCCGCCCACCCCGGCGTCGACCTCGTCGAAGACCAGCGTCGGCGGGCCGCCGGCACCGGCGAACACCACCTCGATGGCCAGCATGACCCGGGACAGCTCGCCGCCCGAGGCGCCCTTCTGCAGCGGCAGCGCGGGCGCGCCGGGGTGCGCGATCAGCCGCAGCTCGATCTCGTCACCGCCGTCCGGCCCGACCGCGGTCTCGGCGCCGTCGACCGGAACGGTGGGCTCGTCCCGCCCGCCGACCCGCGGCTGCACGATGACGTCCACCCGGGAATGCGGCATGGCGAGGCCGACCAGCTCGACACTGACCTGGTCGGAGAAGCGGCCGGCGGCCTCGACCCGCGCGGCGGTCAGCCTGGCGGCCAGCTCACCGACGGTCACGGCCAGGCGCTGCCGCTCCCTGTCCAGCTCCTCGAGCAGATCGTCCGAGCTGTCCAGCGCGGCGAGCCTGCTCCGGGCGTTGTCCGCCCAGGCGATGACGCCCTCGACATCGTCGGCGTACTTACGGGTCAGCGCGCGCAGCGCGGCCCGCCGCTCGTAGATGACCTCCAGCCGGGCCGGATCCGCGTCCAGCGCGCTCAGGTAGGCGGACAGCTCCGCGGAGACGTCACCGACCAGGGTGGCGGCCTCCTCGACGCGGGCGGCCAGCTCACCGAGCGCCGGATCGACCCCGGCCTGCGCCTCCAGCGTGCGCCGCGCGGCGCCCAGCAGCACGGTCGCGTCCGCCGTCTCCTCCGTGGCCTCCACGCCCCCGGCCAGCGCCTGCGCGGCGATCGTGGCGGCGGTGCGCAGGCCCTCGGCGTGCTCCAGGCGCTGCACCTCGGCGCGCAGGTCGTCGTCCTCGCCGGGCTGCGGGTCGACCCTGTTGATCTCGTCGAGGCCCAGGGTCAGCAGGTCGGCCTCCTGGCTGCGCGCGCGGGCGTGCCGGCGCCGGTCGGCCAGATCCTCGACCACCGCCCGCCAGCGGGTGAAGGCCTCCCGATAGGACTCCAGCAGCTTCTCGTGGCCGGGGCCGGCGAACCGGTCCAGCGCGGCGCGCTGCTCGGCCGGGCGCAGCAACCGCAGCTGGTCGGACTGCCCGTGCACGGCCACGAGCTGCTCGCCGACCTCGCTGAGCATCGCCACCGGCATGCTGCGGCCGCCGACGTGCGCCCGCGAGCGGCCCTCGATGGTCACCGTGCGGCTCAGCAGCACCGAGCCGTCGTCGTCCATCTCGCCGCCCGCGTCGGTGATGCGGGTCTGCACCGCGTCGCCGAGCGATCCGGCGAGGCGCAACCGGCCCTCGACCACCGCCCGGCCCGGGTCCGCGCGGACCCGGCCGGCGTCGGCGCGACCGCCGAAGAGCAGCCCGAGGCCGGTCACCACCATCGTCTTGCCGGCACCGGTCTCGCCGGTGATGGCATTCATGCCCGTGGTCAGCCGCAACGTCGTGTCGTCGATGACGCCGAGCCCGGTGATGCGCAGTTCCTCCAGCACAGGGCGAACAGTATCGGTGCCCACCGACAATTGCCCACCGCGTCCGGTCGACGAGGATCGTTCACGACGGTGGAGATCGAGTGCCGGGGCTGCGGGAAGGCCCGGATCGAGGTCGGTCGTGAACAATCCTCGATCAGCGGCGATTGCCCCGCCAGCCGTCGACCGGCAGGGCGAACTTGGCCACGAGAGTGTCGGTGAACGGCCGCGGCGCGAGCCGCACCAGCCGCACCGGCAGCTCACCGCGCTGGACGGTGACCTGGGCGCCCGGCGGCAGGTCCCAGGTGCGCCGGCCGTCGCAGCAGAGCACCGCGAACGACGTGTACGGGTCGACGGTCAGCACGAACACCGACGTCGGCGCGGTCACGATCGGCTTGCTGAACAGGGCGTGTGCGCTTATCGGCACGAGCAGCAGCGCCTCGACCTCGGGCCATACGACCGGGCCGCCCGCCGAGAACGCGTACGCCGTGGAGCCTGTCGGTGTGGCGCACACAACACCGTCGCAGCCGTACCGGGACAGCGGCCGCCCGTCGACGTCGACGAGCAGCTCGAGCATCTGGGCCCGCTGGCCCTTCTCGACGCTGACCTCGTTGAGCGCCCATGAGTCGGCGATCAGCCGGCCGTCGTACTCGGCGCGCACGTCCAGGGTGAGCCGTTCGTCCACGGTGTAGTCGCCGGCGACGATGTCCCGAACGGTCTGGTCGATGTTGTTCAGCTCGACCTCGGCCAGGAAGCCGACCTTGCCGAGGTTGATGCCCAGCAGCGGAGCCTTGGCCGGGCGGGCCAGCTCGGCGGCGCGCAGGAAGGTGCCGTCCCCGCCGAGCGCGACGACGATCTCCACCCCTTCGGCGGCCGTGGGATCGTCGACCGGCGTCACCCCGGGCGGCAACTCGAGGTCGGCGACCTCCTGCGCCATCACCCGTACCTCGAAACCGGCCGCGACCAGGTCGCGGGCGACGGTCTGGGCATGCTGGGTGCTCTGCCGGCGACCGGTGTGGGTGACCAACAAGGCGGACCGCGTCACGAATCCTCCATCAGGTGCGAAACCGGCGGCGATGCCGGCCCGGCGGAGGCTACCGTGCCGGACGGCCCGGCGGCGACAACGGCATGCACCCGGGCCGCATCGGCGGGCGGCGCGTCCCGGCGGAACCACAGGAAGAACTCCACATTGCCGCTCGGGCCGGGCAGCGGGCTGGCGGCCACCCCGGCGACGCCGAGGCCCAGCCCGGCGCCGGTGGCGGCCACGTCCAGCACGGCCTCGGCCCGCAGCAGCGGATCCCGGACGACCCCGCCGGAGCCGACCCGCTCCTTGCCGACCTCGAACTGCGGCTTGACCATCAGCGCCAGATCGCCGTCGGTGCCGGTGCAGGCGGTGAGCGCGGGCAGCACGAGCCGCAGCGAGATGAACGACAGATCGGCGACGGTGAGATCCACCGGACCGCCGAGCAGGTCGGGCGTCAGGGTCCGCACGTTGGTGCGCTCCATGACGGTGACCCGCTCGTCGGTGCGCAGCGGCCAGGCGAGCTGGCCGTAACCGACGTCGACGGCGTAGACGTGCCCGGCGCCCCCGCGCAGCAGCACGTCGGTGAAGCCGCCGGTCGAGGCGCCGGCGTCGAGACACCGGCGGCCCGCCACGCCCAGCCCGGCGAAGGCGGCCAGGGCGCCGGCCAGCTTGTGACTGCCCCGGGAGACATACTCGGTGGCCGGATCGTCGCCGGTGACGACGACCGGATCCGCCGGGTCGATCATGGTGGCGACCTTCTGCGCCACGGTGCCGCGGACCTGGACCCGGCCGGCCGCGACGAGCGCGGCGGCCTGCTCCCGGGACCGGGCCAGCTTGCGGCGGACGAGCTCGGCGTCGAGACGCGCACGGCGGGCCATGACAATCAGAACCTTTTCTCCGGTACGGGGATCAGCGGTCGATGCCGGCCAGGGTCTCCTGGAGCACCTGGTGCGCGGCCTCGTACTCGGCGATCTGGTCGCCCGGGGCGAGGGCGGCCGCGTTGGCCAGCGACTGCAGCACGGCGTCGACCGCGGGGTGCCCGGTGCCGTTGGCCGCGTCCGGGCGGTGCTCCGGTGCGCTCGGCGCGGGGGCGTGCTGCCCGGCCGGCTGCTGCCCAGCCGGCTGCTGGTCGAGGTGGGGCTGCCCGGCCGGTGGTTGTCCGGCCGGGGGCGGGCTCGGGCGGTAGCCGCCGGGAGGCGGGCCCGGACGAAAACCGCCGGGCTGCGGGCCGGGGCGGGGTGGCTGATGCGGGTACGACACGGCGTGGCCTCCGGCGTGGCGGGGTTGATCGTCCTGGTCGCGTGGTATCGGGTCGCTTTGATAGATCTTGGTAGTTTCTGGCCCTCCAGGGGGCCAGTGGCTACCGAGATCTCAACGCAGCGCCGTCGTTTGGGTGTTTTGTCGGTGCAGTGTGAGGGTGTTGCCGAGGGGTCGAACCCCACGAAATGGTAATCAATCGGGATTGGATGCCCTCTTGGCGGCCTTCTTGGCAGGAGTGCTCTTCGCGGGCCTGACCGGTGCGCTCTTCGTCGCCTTCGCCGGTGCGCTGGTGGTGGCATCATCCGCCGGCGTGCCTGTACCGGTGCTGCCACCGGCGCCCGTTGCCGGGGTCGCCGTTGCCGGGGTGGCTTTCTTTCTGGCCGCGACCTTCTTCGCCGCGGGGACAGCCGGCGGTAGCTCGGTCGCCGCCGCGGCTTCCTTCACAGGCGCGGTCGGCGCTGCCGCGGTTCCCGCCGGAGTAACCGACTCCGCAGGCGCGGCCTTCGCAGCCCCTGCGGCCTTCGCAGCCCCCGCGGCCTTCGCAGCCCCCGCGGCCTTCGCAGCCCCCGCGGCCTTCGCAGCCCTTGCAGCCTTCGCTGGAGCGGCCTTGCTCGGAGCGGCCTTGCTCGGAGCGGCCTTCGCCGGGGCGGTGGCTTTCGCCGGCACGCGTTTGGCGGGGGCCGCTCCCGGCGTCGTCGCCTTGGCCGGCGCGGGCTGGGCCCCGGCAGAGCCGTCGCTCGTGGTCGGGCCGGCCTTCCGGGCCAGCACCGCCGCGGCGGGCATCGCGTTCGTCGTCGGTGTGGCGGCGGCCGGCATCGCGTTCGGAGTCGCCTTGACCGCCTTGCGCGCCACAGCCTTCTTCGCCACCGTCTTCTTCGCCACGGCCTTCTTCGCCGGAGGCGCGACATCGGCCGGCCCCGGCTCAGCCAGGGTCACCTCGGCCGCCTCGCTTGCCTCGGCTGCTTCTGCCGCCTCGGCTGTCTCTGTCGCCTCGACGCCGGCTGCTCCCGTACCGCCGTCAGCCGCGCTCGCGCGCGCCCGGCGCAGCTGCCGTTCCAGATCGCGCACCCGGCTGTTCAGGTCGGACACCTCGTCGGCCGTGGCCAGACCGACCAGCCCGAGCGCCCGGTCCACCTCGAAGCGGACGATGTTCGTCAGCGCCTCGCGGTTGGCCACGCCGGTCGAGAGCAGATCCTCCACCAGGCCCTGCAGTTGCACGGCGGTCGCGCCGCCACGGTTCACGAGCTGGCCGGCCACCTGCTGGGCCCGCTTGCGGGGTGCCTCGGTCAATCCGAGCGCCATCTCCAGATACGCCCGCCATGCGTCCTGCATCTTGCTCCCCTCCGACCCGCGCCACGCGTGTGCTGGTGCCACGCTACCGGGCGCACCCGCAGCTGCCTTGCGGTACCGTGCGGAGCGTCGAGGTGGCGTGGTGCGGGAGGTTCGACTTGGCCAGCGTGGACGAGTGCCGGCAGGCGCTGCATGATCTTGCCGCCCGGCTGGACGCGAACGCGGAGACCCGGGGCAAGCTCGACCTGGAGCGCACCCTCGCCTGCCGGGTGAGCGACCTGGGCGCCGCCTTCCACGCCCGGCTGACCGGCGGCCGCCTGGTCGACATCGCCGACGGCGACGACCCGAAGGCCAAGATCGCCCTGACCGCCGCCGGCGACGACCTGATCGCGCTGGTCACCGGCCGGCTCGACGTCACCCGCGCGATCGCGTCGCGCCAGGTGACGATCAAGGCCAACCCCTTCGACCTGCTGAAGCTGCGCAAGCTGCTCTGAGCCCAGCCGTACGACCTGAGGCGTACGGAAAACGTCGCTTCTGAGCGGACGCGCCCCACCCCGCCCCCGAGCACGATGGGCCCATGACAGCACCCGTCGAGGCCCGGCGACTCACGAAGCGGTATGGCACGCTCACCGCCGTCGACAGCCTGGATCTGCGCGTCCGCACCGGCGAGGTCTACGGTTTCCTCGGTCCCAACGGCGCCGGCAAGACCACCACCCTGCGCATGCTGCTGGGCCTGATCCGGCCCACCGCCGGCGAGGTGCGCCTGTTCGGCCGGCCACCGGGGCGGCTCGACGGCGTCGGCGCGCTCGTCGAGGGGCCAGCCTTCTATCCATACCTCAGCGGCCGCGACAACCTGCGGGTCATGGCCCGGCACGCCGGCGTCGCGCCCGGCCGGATCGCTGCCGTGCTCGACCAGGTCGACCTGAGCGACCGGGCCGGCGACCGCTTCGCGGCCTACTCGCTCGGCATGAAGCAACGCCTCGGTGTGGCCGCGGCCCTGCTCAAAGACCCTCGCCTGGTCGTGCTCGACGAGCCGACCAACGGCCTGGATCCGGCGGGCATGGCCGACATGCGGCTGCTGGTCCGCCGCCTCGCCGCGGCCGGCTGCACGGTGCTGCTCTCCAGCCACCTGATGACCGAGGTGCAGGAGCTGTGCGACCGGGTGGGCGTCATCGCGGCCGGGCGGCTGGTGGCCGAGAGCACGGTCGCCGAGTTGCGCGGCGAGCCGGGCCTGCGGCTGGTCGCGACGCCGCTGGCGGACGCCGCGGCACGGGCCCGAAGCCTGCTCGGCGCGGCGGCCGTCCAGGTCACCGACGGCGGCCTGCGGCTCAGCGTGCCACCGGCGCGCGCCGCCGAGATAAACGCCGCGCTGGTCGGCGCGGGCATCGCGGTCAGCGAGCTGCGCGCCGAGGAACGCAGCCTCGAGGCGGCCTTCCTCGCCCTGACCTCCGGAGAAAGCCATGCGTGACGACATCCGCGCCGAGGCGCTCAAGCTGGTCCGCCGCCCGGCGATCTGGGCACTGCTGGCGATCGCCCTCGGCCTGAGCCTGACCTTCACCTACCTGATTCCATACGCGGGCTATGCCGGCGGCACGGGCGGGCCCCGCGCCGACCGTGGCCTGGCGGCGTTGCTGCCGGAGCAGCTCGTCGGCAATTCGATCGGCGGCCTGCCGGTGTTCCTCGGCGCGCTGATGCTGATCCTCGGCGTGCTGGCGGCCGGCAGCGAATACGCCTTCGGCACGTGGAAGACGGTCCTGACCCAGGATCCGGACCGCCTTCGGGTGTATGCCGCCAAGCTCGTCACGGTCTGCCTGGCCGCGCTGGCCGGGGTGCTCGCCGTCTTCGCCGTGGGCGCGGTGGCGAGCGTTGCCGTCGCGCTCGCCGAGGACCGGACGATCGGTTGGCCGGGCGCGGGTGAGCTGCTGACCGGGATCGGCGCGGGCTGGCTGATCGCGGCGATGTGGACGGTGCTCGGCGCGCTGCTGGGCATCGCATTGCGCGGGGTCGCCCTGCCGGTCGGCCTGGGCCTGGTGTGGCTGCTCGCGGTCCAGAATCTGCTGGCCCTGATCGCCGCGCCGCTGCTGGAGTCGGTGGCGCAGCTGCAAAAGGCCCTGCCCGGCCCGAATGCGGGCTCGGTGGTCTCGGCGCTCGGCGCGGGTGCGGACACTCCCGGCGTTGAGGCGCTGGTCGGCGGCGGCCAGGCGGCGTTGGTGGTGGCGGCCTATCTGCTGGTGTTCGCGGCGCTGGGCGGCGTGCTGCTGCGTCGGCGTGACATCCTGTGAGCGCCATGAAAAGCGTGCGGAGATACCTGCCGGACGGGCTGCTCGCGCTGGCACTGCTGGCGATCGGCCTGCTCGGCACGGCGCCCGCGGGCCGCAACCAGGGCATCCCGTCGATCTCCGGCTGGGCGTACGCGCTGGTGATCACCGCCGCCGTGGTGCTGGCCGCTCGGCGCCTGCTGCCGGTGACGGTCCTGGCGATCACCACCGTGGCGGTGTGCCTCTATCTGCTGGGCGGCAACCCGTTCGGGCCGATCCTGCTGAGCCTGGCGATCGCGATGTATTCGGTGGCGGCGCACCGCCCGCTGCGACCGGCGGCGATCGCGGCCGCGGGGGCGCTCGCCCTGCTGCTCCTCTCCGGTCTGGCCGGTGACGGCTTCACCATGGAGGCGGTCGCCCCGCAGGTCGCCTGGATCACCGGCCCGCTGGCGATCGGGGTGACCGTGCGCGTGGGACGCGAGCAGGTGCTGCAAAACCGCCGCGACGAGGCCCGCCGGCAGGCGGACGCCGAACGCCTCCGGGTCGCCCAGGAGGTGCACGACGTGGTCGGCCACGGCCTCGCCGCGATCATGATGCAGGCGGACATCGCCCTGCACGTGCTCCCGAAACAACCGGAGCAGGCCGAGGCGGCGCTGACCGCGATCAGCCGCACCAGCCGCGAGTCCCTCGACGAGCTCCGCGCCACCCTGGGCGCGGTGCGCCGCGGCGACGACGTCGACGACCGCTCCCCCGCCCCGGGCCTGGCCCGCCTGGACGCGCTGGTCGACCGCACCCGCGCGGTGGGAGTCCCGGTGGCGGTCGAGCTGGCCGGTCCGCTGACCGCCCTGCCCGCGGCGGTCGACCTGGCGGCCTACCGCATAGTCCAGGAATCACTGACCAACGTCCTGCGGCACGCGGGCACGGCAACGGCATCGGTCAGCCTCGCCCTGACAAGCGACGGCCTGAAAATCTCGGTCAGCGACACGGGCCGCGGCGGACCAACCCAGCCGGCTCCGCACGGCCACGGCCTAGCCGGCATGAAGGAACGCGTGTCAGCCCTCGGCGGCTCCCTGACCGCAGGCCCCCGCCCAGAAGGCGGCTTCACCGTAACCGCAAACCTCCCGGTGCGCCGATGACCACCAAACCAAGCAACAACCCCATGCCGCTCCTCCACGGAATCGGATACGCCGAGGACCGCCAAGCCAGGCAACAACCCCACGCGTCCCGCGTCCACGCATTCGAGCACGGCGCCGACCACCAACCCGGGCGACAACCCCACCCCTACACCAATTCGGGCGCGCCGATGTCGATCAAGCCAGACAACAACCCCGTGCATCACGCGTCCACGCATTCGAGCACAGCGCCGACCACCAACCCGGGCCGACAACCCCACCCCCGCCCTCCACGGAATCGAGCGCGCCGATGACCGCCGGACCAGGCGATGACCCCCTGCGTCGCGCGTCCATGGATTCGGGTGCGGCGATGACCTCGGGCGCCGCGATCCGGGTGCTTATCGCGGACGATCAGGATCTGGTCCGGCTGGGCCTGCGCACCCTGCTGACCAGCGAGGACGACATGATTGTGGCCGGCGAGGCGGCGGACGGCCTCGCCGCCGTCGAGCAGGCCAGGGCCCATCGGCCCGACGTGGTGCTGATGGACGTGCGCATGCCGGGCATCGACGGCATCGAGGCGACCCGCCGCATCGCCGCGGACCCCGACCTCACCGGCACCCGGGTCATCGTGCTGACGACCTTCGAGATCGACGCCTACGTCTTCGACGCCCTGCGCCACGGTGCGAGCGGCTTCCTCATCAAGGACACCAAGCCCGCCGAGCTCGTCCGCGCGATCCGCCTGGTCGCCGCCGGCGATGCGCTGTTGTCTCCTTCGGTGACCCGCCGGGTTGTGCGCGAATTCGCCTCCCGGCCGACCCGGGTGCTGCGACCGCATCCCCGCCTCGACGCCCTGACCGACCGCGAACGCGAGGTCGTCGGCCTGGTCGGCGAGGGCCTGAGCAACGACGAGATAGCCGCCCGGCTGGTCCTGAGCCCGGCCACAGCCCGCACCCACGTCAGCCGGGCCATGGTGAAGCTGTCCGCCCGCGACCGCGCCCAACTGGTGGTCTTCGCCTATCAGTCCGGCCTGGTCGACTGATCCACAGCCGGCGAGCCCGGCACCGACGGACCACCCACCTCGCCCGCAGCCGGGGAGCCCAGCAACAACGAACCACCCACCTCGCCCACAACCAGCGAGCGAGCGCTTGATCTTGTTCGGTGGTCAGTCACGCAGGGGCGTGCGCCGGGGACGGATGATGCGGTGCGTGATGCGCCAGCCGGCGGCCGTCCGTTCGATGGTGTCTTCGTAGGTGACGCTGTTGGCCGATCCGTCCGCCATGATCCCGAGCCCCTTGGACAGGGCGTGGACGCTGCCGTCCGCCGTCTCGCGCATGACGATGTTGGTCACGTGGTGCGCGACCGGATTGCCGTCGGCCAGGGCCAGCGCGGCTTCGCGGATTGCGGGGAGACCGACCAGCGCGGCCCCTCCCAGGGCGGACACGTCGTAGGTGACGTCCGCGGTGAACAGGGCCGCCAGGCCCTCCAAGTCGCCGCGGTCGGTCAGGTGCCCGTGCTGGTTGATCAGATCCGTGATGGCGATCCGGTCGTCCGTGGTCAGGGCCACCGCGGGTCCTCCACGCTAAGTGGGGCACTCCCCGTTTACTTGCCGGTACCGTATACGGGGATGTCCCCGGATAGCAAGCGCGGCCCGAGGGCCGACGCGTCCCGAAACGCCGCCCGGCTCGTCGCCGCCGCCCGCGAGGTGTTGGCAGAGGCGGGCAACGACGCTGCCTTCGACGTGATCGCCCGACGGGCCGGCGTCGGCAATGCCACGCTGTACCGGCACTTCCCGACCCGCGCCGACCTGCTCGTGGCCGTCTACGCCGACGAGGTGACCGCTCTGTGCGAGCGCGGTGCGCAGTTGTTGGAGTCCACCGAGCCGATGGACGCGCTGTTCGCCTGGCTCGACGAGTTCGTGATGCACGTGGCCACCAAGCGTCCACTCGCGCTGGCCGCGACGGACGGGGCCGCCGAGCGCCGCACCACGCTGTTCCACCAATGGCACGCGGCAATCACCTCGACGGCCGAAGACCTGGTCCGGCGCGCCCAGCCGGGACTCCGCTCCGATGTCACCGCTACCGACGTGCTGACGCTCGCCAGCGGTGCCGCCCTCGCCGCCGACCCCGCGCACGCCTGTCGTGTTGTCGCAATGCTGCGTAGCGGCATCGCCGCTCAACCCGCCGCCGAACACTGACATTTCGCCGCGAACCGCGAACCGCGAACCGCGGACCCCCGACCACGGACCCCAGACCACGGACCCCAGACCACGGAGCACGGACCCCAGACCACGGAGCACAGACCCCAGACCACGGAGCACAGAGCACGGACCACGGAGCACAGACCACGGACCACGGACCACGGCTCCGGTCGGCAGGGAGCGAGCAAGCGAGGGAGCGAGGGAGCGAGGGAGCGAGCGAGATCCTCGCCGATGACCAGGCGCGCCGTTCGCCCACGCTCGATCGCTGACCGAAACGATCCCGCGCGCCACGATGGTCGAGAGCAGGGCCGACATCCACCTCATCCGGCCCGCCATCCGCGGCCTGCTCGCCACCGGAGCGCCGGAAGCGGCCAAGACGCAGCAAAAAAGATGCACCGCTGCCGTCGTTTTCGTCCAAGACGGCCGTGGTGGCCGCTTCCTAGCGTGGGGCGGGGACGCATCGACCCGGCCCGCCTGTCGATGCACCTGACGGAGAGACTGGCTTCGAAGAGACTGGCTACAACAGACCGGCTATGAGGAGAACGGCACATGCGTGATCTGGTCTATACCGGGTTCGTTTCGCTCGACGGCGTTTTGGACTCCCCCGGCGGTGGGCCCGGCGAGGAGCACCGCAGCGGTGGCTGGGTGGTCAACGACATCGAGTTTCTGCCCGAGGCATTCTCGCTCAAGGGCGAGGAGCTCGCGGATACCACGGCGCTGATGTTCGGCCGCCGGAGCTACGAGGCGTTCGCGTTGACCTGGCCCGGCTCGGACGACCATGCCGCCTACCGGGAGCTGCCCAAGTATGTGGTCTCGACCACCCTGCCCGACGACGCCGTCGTCGAGGGATGGGGACCGACGACGATCCTGCGCTCGACCGAGGACGTCGCCGAGCTCAAGAAGGGCGAGGGTGGCGCGATTTTCATCCACGGCAGTGCGGAGCTCGCGCGACGCCTGTCGGATGCCGGCCTAATCGACCGTTACCACCTGCTCGTCTTCCCGGTGCTGCTCGGCGCCG
Source organism: Actinoplanes sp. ATCC 53533 (assembly GCF_003947245.1). Lineage (NCBI taxonomy): Bacteria > Bacillati > Actinomycetota > Actinomycetes > Micromonosporales > Micromonosporaceae > Actinoplanes > Actinoplanes sp. ATCC 53533. The sequence goes on from NZ_QHHV01000311.1 coordinate 13,564, forward strand.
GAAAGAGCTTGTTCAGCAGGGCTGACAAGGACAAGCAGGCCCTGAGGGTACGGGAATCCGCGACCTATCCGAACGGCATCGTGAAGCTGATCTACGACGTCGTCGGCTGACCCAGCGCCAGGGCGATCGCGCCGCCGGTGCCCTCGCGGAGTTGGCGTGCCGTACGCCCGACGTAGCGGCGCAGCGCGCGGGCCAGGTGCGGCTCGTCGAAGTATTCGAGCCCGGCGACCACATCGGCGACCGGGACGCGGGCCGCCAGCAGCGCCGAGGCCGTGCGGGTGCGTTCGATCTGCCGCACGGCGCCCTGGGTGAGCCCGGTCGCCGCCCGGAACCGGCGTTCGACGGTGCGCCCCGAGACCGCTGGACGGTGGCCCCGGCGGAGATCGGTGACGAGCGGGTCACGGACCACGGCGCCGGCCCGGACGAGGCGGTCGACCAGGTCCTCGGCGTCGTCGGGGCCGGGTGTCGCCCAGCGCCGGCCGTCCAGGCGAAACGTCCGGTGCGTGGCGTCGGGGAGCTCGACTCCCCGGTCGACCAGGGCCGGCGTGGGCACGAGCCGGAGCGACGTGCCCACGGCGAACTCGATGCCGACGAAGGTGGCGCCCTCCGGCACCGGCGCCGTGCCGGTCCTGGTTTCGGGGCCGGAGATGCTCGCGTACGACGTGCCGTCGCGCTCCCAGAACACCAGGCCCCAGCACACCGCCGCGACGGAGGTCATCTCCACGACCTGGTCGCTCGTGCAGGTCCACACGGTGTCCACCCATGGCGAGTCGGACGCGCGCGTCTCGAACCGTAGTCCCACGCGAGCAGGATAGGTGTTGCCGCCGGACTTTCGCCGGGATGGGCCCACCGAATGGCCGTCATCCGCCCGGGTGAAGTCCGGCGGAATGCGATAAGGGCAACTCTACGAGAGATTTTCCGCTATTCGCGCCGCGCCCGCGCGCAGGCGTCCGCACATACCGGCACCGAGGTGCTGATCCGGCTCGACGACCAGGGGACATGCGAACTGTGGCCGGTCACCGCCGGCAGCCCGGGCACCCTGGGCCTTCCGCTTACCCCGGTCGTGGACGGTCACTCTTCCGGGGCGATGTGGGCCATTCGGCCATTTACGTGATCCCGTTCCCCTGGCTTACATTTTGTATCTCCGGCCACGTCGTCCGCACTGTTCCGGGAATGCAGGAACCATCGAATTAATGCCACGGGCGGAGGTGTCGGCACATCGTCATCGTGGATCTTTTCACCGGGCCGTCCCTCGGCACGCTCGCCGTTCTCGCCGGCCTGCTCTGGGGAGTCACCGGGGCCTGCCGGTGGATGCTGCGACCCACGGTTGCCCGGGGCCGCGGCCTGCGGGACTGGCCCGCGCTCGCACTCTGGGCTCCGCAGCTGCTGCTCGCCCTCCCGTTCCTGCTGGCCGGGGCGCCCTACGTGCTCTGGGTCGCCGCCGCGGCCGCCGCGGTAACCGGCCTCGGCCGCGCCGGGCTGCGCATGTGCGGCAGGTTGTCGGCGAACGGCCGCGTCTTCGCGGTCTCCGGCCCGGTCCTGGCCGTGCTCACGGCCGCCACGTTGCTGCTCGAACTGGGCGCCCTGCTCGTGGTGCGGCTGACGGTCGTTCCCGATCCGGCCGGGACGTTCACCGACGGCCTCGCACCCGATGCCCTGCGCCGGGCCTGGTCGGCGCTGGGCCAGCCGGCCGTCGGGATCGCGGTCGTGCTCGGGTTGATCGTTTGGCTGAGCCGCACGACCGCCCCGGCCGGGCGGCGGATGCGCCGGGCCGCCGGGGTTGCCGTCGGCTGGGCGACGCGCACCGACCGGCTGGGACAGATCCATTCCGCTTCGCTCTCGGTGGCGCTGCTCGTCGTCGTGGTTCTCCCGTTCGTCCTTCCCCTGTTCCTCGGTTCCGGTCCGGTCGCGCTGACCGCCGGGCCGGTCGCCACCCCGGAGTACGGCAAGCTGCTCCTGCTCGGGGCGCTGTCGTTCGTGGTCGCCCGCGACAGTTTCCGCTTCCGGGCCGTCAGCGTCCTGGACACCTGGCGCGACATCCGGGCCGGCGCCGGCAGCCTGTGGCGCTGGTCGACGGCGCGCGCGCTGTACCGGGCCGGGCGTTTCCTCTGCCTGCCGCTGGCCCTGTTCGGGCTCGTCGCCGTCGCCAGCGGCCTGCGGCACGACTTCGGCACGGTGGTGCCCGCCGCGCTGATGACCACCGGCGTGACCTGGGCCGCCACCCGGCGCAACGTGGAGCTGGACCGGGGCGGGGACGCCGGGCGGGCCGGGTGGGCGGTTCGGATGCTGTCCGCGTACCGGATCTTCATCGCTCTTGCCGTGCTCTTCATCGTCGGGGGCGTGAGCCTGCTCAGCACCGACTACGTCGGGGAGCGGGGCCTGGTCTGGAACGATCCGTGGGCGTTCCGCTGGGATGCCGCCTGCATGATCGTGGCCGGGCCCGCGGGGTCCGGGCCCGCCGTGCCCGCCGGGCAGGTGCCGTGCCGACGCTCGCTCGCCGCCGATGTGGAGAGTGAGCGCTCGCAGGTCGCCCGGGCGATCGCGGCCACCGCCGACGGTGGCCTCTGGGGGCGCGGGCTGCGCGACACCGCCTCGGGAGCCGTCCCCGCCGGGGCCACCGACTTCGTGCTGGCCGTCGTCTGGAACAAGCTCGGCGGGCTGGTCGTCATCGCAGCCGGGCTGCTGGTCGTGCTGCTCGGGGCCGGACTGGTGCGGGCGAACGCGCCCCCGCCCGGCTACGAGAGCCCCCCGGTCGCGATGCTCTTCGGTGCCGGGCTGGGCGCGATGATCGTCGGTCAGTTCCTGTTCGTGCTCGCCGCCACCGCCAATCTGGTGCCGCACAGCGGGATTCCGGCGCCGCTGCTGTCGCGGGGCGGGCAGTCGACGCTGGCGATCGCGCTCGGCATCATCCTGACCCTGCTGATCGCGCGCGCCTCGGCCCGGCACCCGGCCGGCCCGCTCGATTCCCACCGGATCGGCACGCCGGCCGGCTCGTTCGATTCCCACCGGGCCGGCACGCCAGCCGGCCCGTTCGATTCCCACCGGGCCGGGACGCCAGCCGGCTCGTTCGGACCCGGCCGATACGGCACGCCGGCCGGTGAGCGCGGCAGACCGCGCTGGACCCAACGGTTCGGCACGCCGGCCGGCAAGCGCGGCACGCCGCGCTGGACAAGACGGTTCGGCACGCCGATCGGACGGGTGGGACAGCCGGCACCGATGCCGGGCGCAGCCGGGCCCGCGCGGGTCGGCAAGCGCGGCACGCCGCGCTGGACAAGACGGTTCGGCACGCCGATCGGACGGGCGGGACAGCCTTCACCGATGCCGGGCGCAGCCGGGCCCGCGCGGGTCGGCACGTCGGCCGGCACGGTCGGCGCCATGGTGGTGATCGTGGCCGGGTTGACCGTCGTCCCCTACTCGGCGCCGCGGCTCGGCAGCCTGCGGTTGCCGACCGCGTACGACCCGCACCGCGCCACCTGCCCCGCCCGTACCGCCGATCGCGCCGGCCTGACCTCCCCGGCGCCCGACCCCGCCGCCTGCTCGACCGACCTCATCGCCCGCGCGCGCACCCGGATCGAGCTGCGCTTCGGCGACCGTCCCGGCTTCGTTCTCGACCGCGCCGGCGACGGGTGGACACCGGCGCCCGCCAGCCGGCCGGCCGGGCTGACCCCGGCGGATCTCACCGGCCTGATCCGCGTCGGCGACGGCCCGGCCGGGGTGGTGGAACGCTCCTATCCCGCGGTGGTCTCCGGCACCGCGGGACGAGGGCTGGGTGACCGCCTCCTGCCCGCGCCCCGCGGCGGCAAGGTCGACGGCGAGATCCGCCTCACGCTCGACCCCGGGCTGCAGCACGCCGCCGCCGAGGCGCTGCGGGGCGGCGGCCCGGCGGGGATCGTCGTGCTCGACGCGACCGGCGGCGACGTGCTCGTCAGCGCCAGCACGCCGGTACCGTCCGGGACCGACCCCGGCACCCGCGCCGAAGCGAAGGCCGCCGCGAAGTTCGCCGCCGCGCACGACCACTACGTGCGGCCGGGGCCCGGCGGGCGGCTCGCGGACGACCGGCCCGATCCGTGGTGCCCGCGGCGCAGCCGGGACGGCGCCGGCCAGGAGGCGTGCTGGCGGTGGTCGCACACCGCCCGGCCGGTGCCCGCCGCCGACCTGGCCGCGCAGGTCAACCGGGGCATCGGGCGGCGCTACGGGCTGGGTTCCGCGTTCGACGTGGTGGTCGCCGCGGCCTACCTGGACAGCGACGCCGGCGGCGACCCGCCGCCGGCCGGCGACTGCCCCGGTACGAGCGTGCCGGACGCCCTCGCGGCGTCCTGCCACGACATGTTCGTCGCGCTCGCGGGCCGGCTGGGCTGGCCGGCGGTGGCCGAGCAGGCGCACCGCTTCGGGCTGCAGACCGACGGCTGCCCCCCGCATGATCCGTGGCCGGCCGGTCGCCTCGTCGGTGCCGCCGCCTCGTGCGTGCCCGCCGTCGACGGGCTGGACGCGTACGCCGGGCAGTCGATGCGGATCGCGGGCACGCCGCTGGCCCTGGCGGCCGTGCTGGCCGCGGTCGCCAACGGCGGCCGGGTCGTGCACCCCCGGCTGATCAGCAGCGTCACCGACCCGGCCACCGGCCGCACCACCCGGGTCGCGGCCGCCGAGCCGGAGCAGGCGCTCACCGCCGAGGCGAGCCGCCGGCTCCGGCAGGCGCTCGCCGGCGGCAGCACCGGCCACTTCCCGGGGCGGACCTCGTGGGCCGGCGGGTTCGTGGACACGCCCCGCGGTCCGCTCGGCTACGCGGTCGTCGTGGAGGCGGGCGACCGCGCGCGGGGCGACCTGCGGGCCCGGCAACTCGCCGGGGCGATGGGCACAGCGATCGGAGAGACCGAATGAGTACGGCGGACCCGCACTACGAACGGGGCGTCCTCGACGCCTTCCGGCGTGCGGTCGAGCGCTACTGCACGATCGTCAACGCCGGTGGGCTCGATCCGGGTTCGCTGCGGATCTCGGTGTCCGTGCTGACCCTGGCGCCGATGAGCCGGGAGTTCGGCGGCAAGGTGCACCGGATCATCAACCAGCACGTCGACGCGCAGCTGCCCCGGGCGCGGGTCGTCTCGGTCGGCTTCGCCGTCGACCCCGCGCTGCCCGAGCCCGGCCACGTGTTCCTGATCCAGCCGCCGGCCCTGCCGGCGCCGAAACAGACGCTGCCGCTGACGCGCGCCGAACCGCAGGTGCACGTCGCGCCGGCGACCGCGCACCTGACCCTGCGGTACGGCGCCGACTTCCGTTGGGTCTGCCACCTGGCGTCCGCGCCCGGCTGGGTGCCGCTGGGCCGCTGGACCGGCCGGGCCATCCGCGACGCCTCGGTGCGCCTGCCGGAGTACGCGACCTTCCTGCCCCGCGGCGAGCTGCTCTACCTGCGGCACGACGGCCGCCGCGTCGAGTTCGCCCGGTCCCGGATCCGGCCGGACTACCTGGTCACCATCGACGGCGTCCCGCTGCACGCGGGCGGCCACCTGATCCAGGCCGGGGCGGCCGGCTCGATCGGCTACGCGGACGGCACCACCTCGTCCACCCTGCTCGATTACCACCTCGCCTGGGAGGACGGCCATGGCTGATCCGGACGAGCCCGCGATGGTCATCGACCTGAGCGGACCGCAGTGGCAGGTGCTGCTGACCGTCGCCCCGCCGCGCGGGCACGAGCGCAAGAGCGTCGACTTCGACGTGCCGCCGATCGGTGGCGACGCGACCGGTCAGCTGCGGCGCATCCACACCCAGGTCATCTTCACCACCGCGAGCAACGAGCGCGACGGCTGGGCGAACTGGCACGTGAAGATCTACGGCTGCGCCGACCTGGGCGACACCGAGGCCCTGCGCCAGCACCTGCACGGCCAGGCGACGGCGCTGCAACGGGCGAACCGCTATCTCGGGGGCACGGACCGCCGTACCCCGGTCGAACCGCCCTGGGCGGTGGTCCCGGTGCAGGTCGTCCGGGGTGACGGGCAGCTCGAACAGCTGTCCGGCGCGGTCACCACCCGGCTCGGCACCCCGTCCGACCAGATCGTCGCGCAGCTGCACCGCCGGCTGCCGTCCTGGATCGGCGAGGGCGCCCGGCCCGACCTCTACCTGCTGGCGGTGTCGCCGCAGATCGACCTGCTCCGCTGGGAGCCGGTACGGCGCTGGCCCGGCACCGAGCACCTGGGCGACTTCCGGCTGCTGGCCGCCGGACTGGACCAGCTGCACCAGCTCAAGTGGGCGCACTGCGACATCAAGCCGGAGAACGTCTGCTGGTGTGCCAACCAGGACAGCAGCGGCTACGTGCTGATCGACACGGACGCCGCCACCCAGGCCGATCCGCCGCCGACCGTCCTGCGCGGCACGGAGCTCTACGAGTACGGCGGCATCCGGCGCATGCGGTACGACACCGCCCAGGGCTGGAACCTGACGCCGGGCCTGCTCTACGCCCAGGACCGGTTCGGCTTCCTCATCGTGGTGCTGTGCGCTCTCGCCGGCCGGCACTGGGTCGAGCAGACCCTCCTGCACGCCGACCCCGACGATCCTTCGGCGCGCGTCGCGGAGAGCGAGGAGGCGGTCCTGAAGGCGCTACGGGAGCACTGGGCCGACGCCCGCTGGGAGCCGCTGATCGTGGTGCTGGCGGAGCCGTTCGGCACCGGGCCGCGCGGGCAGATCGCCATCGAGTCGCCGCACCCGTGGGCCGAGGCCTGGCTGGCCGAGGTGTTCGCGGCCGAACAGCGCTGCGAGCGCGACCCGCTGCCGGCCGCGGCCCCGGCCCGGACCGATCTGGTGTACGCGTTCGCCGGTCCCATCGAGGCGATCCGCGCGTACGCCCGGCACGGTCCGGCGACGCGGCCCGAACGGGTGCACCGGGCGTACGACGCGATCGGCGTCCAGGCGCAGGCGGTAGCGCTGCGCCGGGCCGCGATCTGGTTGTCGATCTGGGTGGTGGGGTGCGTCGTCGCCGGGGCGGCGCTGGGAGTTCTGGCGGTCGGGGGATGACGTGATCACTTCATGGCGCGAGGCGTTGCAGCAGCGGGTGGCCCGGCAGTGCGGCGAACCCGACGAGCAGTTCGCCCGCTACGGCCACACTTTCGGCGACTGGATCGACGCCACCGCGGACGCCGCGCAGCCGGCCTTCGTGGAGGTCGAAGCGGGTGTCGCCGGCTACCTCAGGGTGGCCGCGCGGGCCGGGAGCCGCTGGGGTGCGACCGCCGGGATGGTGGTCGGCGGCGGCGCGGCGGCGATCTCCTTCCTGGTCGTCTGGCTGGTCTTCTGATGCGCTGGTCGAGGCCGCCGACCCCGGAGGAGGACCCCTCCAGCCGGTTCGGCGTCACCTGCCCGGTGTGCCGGCAACTGCTCGGCCGCGCCCAGCCGCCGCTGGACCCGGAGACCGGCCGGTTCATGATGCCGCCGTCGTTCCGGCTCGAGGTGGGCGCGCCGGACGGCCGCAACGGCATGCCGTGGCGGGTGACGATGCTGGCCGGCAACTACCGGCCCGCGGAGTCGCTAGACCCGGTCTTCAACGAGCACGAGGTCGACTTCATCTACCTGCTCTGCGGCGGCGGGCACATCTTCCCGGACGCCACGCCGGTGTTCCGCTCCGGCCCGGCCCGCCGGCCGGACGAGGCCCGCCAGACCATCGACGAGTGGAACATGGTCGCCGCGATGGGCGCGCCGGCCAGCGGCAAGACCTATCTGCTGGTCCGGATGCTCAAGCAGAACCTGGACAACCTCACCCAGTGGACCGCGCCGGACGACCCCGGCCGGATCCGGCTGCGCAAGCTCAGCCCGCTCGAGGAACTGCCGCTGACCTCCCGGATCGGCAAGTACAACGACACCCGGCAGACCGGCGAGGCGATCCAGCCCACCGGCACGGACCGGCAGTCCACCCCTGCGGGCATGCTGGAGGATCAGCTGCGCGACGCGCTCGGGGCGATCCAGGAGCTGGTCCGGCGCACGGTCGTCGACGGTGATCGCCGGGCGCAGCAGTGGGGCAAGCAGTTCCGTCAGCCGCTGGTGCTGCGCACCGACAGCGGCGGCCGGCGGACCTGGACCGGCGTGGCCGACCTGCCGGGTGAGCTGTTCGACGAGCGGGGCATCAACCGGCGCGAGGCCGGGATGCTGCGCTCGTTCGACGCGCTGCTCTGGGTCGTCGACCCGGCCGTCGCGCCGAACGCCACCGAGTGGATGGCCACCGAGTCCGTCGCCGAGGAGCGGCTGCTGCTCGACGGCAGCCTGCGGCCGGGCACGGTCAACGCGTACGGGGCCGACGTCGTGCGCGGCAACCGGGAAACCATCCAGGACGACATCGGCCAACAGGTCACCATGGTCGACGGGTTGTTCGCCACCGACGAGGGCCGGCCGCTGCAGATGCTGGTGGCGGTCACCAAGTGCGACCTGATCCGCGCCGCGCTGGAGAAACCCGGCATCGATCTGCGCGACATAGGAGCGCCGGGCGAGGTCGAACGCGGCACCGCGACCTACCTGTCCGTCGCGATGGACCGCTGGTCCACCAAGGGCGCCGGGGCCGATCCCGGCGCCGCCCAACTGCTCACCTACGTGTGGGGCGCGCGAACCACCGAACCGGCCGTCCGGCAGCGCCGCGCCGTCCAGGTGGCCCGCGGGCTGCTGGACCACTTCTCGCAGCCCGAGGAGTTCTGGAAACTCGTGCACACCGGCACCGACAACGAGGTCAGCATCCCCCGCGGCGACATGACGACCGAGGTGCCGCAGCACGTCCGGGTGCCGTCGATCGACGAGCACCTCGACAGCGCGCTGCGGCCGGGCTCCGGCGGGCTGATCCTGCTGCGCGACCTGGTCATGTCGGCGGTCGGCTGCGGGCTCGCCTACGGCCTGGGACAGCAGAGCGCCCTGTTCCGGATGCACCGCGAGCCGTGGATCACCCTGCGGTTCTTCCTCTGCTCACCGCTGGCCACCGTACCGATCGCGGTGGACGACATCCGGCTCAAGCCGCTCGATCCCCGCGACCGCTTCCCCCGCGTCGACGACCGCGCCGCCGCGCTGACCCAACTCCTGCTGGCCGTACTAGGGAGGGCCCGTAGATGACCAACGGCATGATCATGGTGCAGTGGGCCGACCTGACCGGCCGGGGCTTCAGCCCGCACGACGTCGGCCCGACGGCGCCCCGGGAGTACTGGGCGGCCGCCGAGCGCCTGCTGCAGGCCGACCTGAGCCAGCCGCCCGAGGGCATCCGCTCGACGGCCGGTCATCCGATCTGGACCCTGCGCCGGGTCCACGTGCAGGGCCGGTGGCTGTGGTGTTTCGTCGTGCAGGGCCGCCGCGGGCCGTTCGGGGTCGCGGGCACCTGCCGCTTCGCCTTCGCCGCCGAGAACATGTCGGCGCTGGAGGCCTGGACCGCCGGGGTCGAGATCGCGGCCGGCGACCAGAAGGTGCCGGCCATCCCGTACGACGCGGACCGGTTCCAGCACGTCGTGATGCAGCTGCTCGGCGGGATCGTGACCAAGCAGGCCGCGATCCCGGTCGACGGCGATCCGGCGCAGACCGCGACGATCATCCCGGCCGCCCTCAAGGTGCTGCCGGAGCGCGAGCTGCGGTCCTGGTCCTGGTCCACGTGCATGCTGCAACGCCCGGACTCGGCGGAGCTGCGGGTGGTCTCCGGCGGCTGGCCCGACGACTTCCGCCGCGAGGAACCGCACCGGGCCGACACCATCGACCAGTGGTTCCGCGGCGGCCCGGTGAGCGAGGAGCAGATCAAGAACCGGCTGGGGCGCGACGCCGTACGGCGCGGCTTCGAGTTCCTGGTGCACTACGCCTCGACCGGCAAGCGTCCCGATCCCGAACTGCTGCGCGGCGGCCACACCCTCGACGAGATGCTGGTCGAGCTGGGGCACGCCAACCACGTACCGGAATGGCACGACGTGCCCTCCATGCTGGAGACGCCCGGTGGCCGCCGGCGGCTGGCCGAAGGCCATCTGCCGCTGGTCACGCAATGGGCCGCCAGGGAGCCGGCGGAGGCGGTCTGCCGGTTGCGGGAGGAGCTGGGCGCGCCGCTCGCCGAGGCCCTGCTCACCGGCGTGGTCGACGCGCAGGACGGCACGCCCGACAACCTGCTCGGCCTGCCCACCGCGAGCCGGCCGGAGCTGACGGCCTGGCACGACCGGCTGGCCACGCTGTTGCTGAGCGCCTATCCGCAGCCCAAGCGCCTGCGGGCGGTCACCGAGCAGTGGATCAGCCGCTCCGGCGTGCTGGGCGGATCGACGGACCGCGTGGCCGCCCGCCCGTGGCTGCAGAGCCTCGGGCTCACCACCCAGCACGACAGCGAGTACTTCCCACCGGACGCCCGCATCGTCGTCAGCGAGCTCAACACGCATCTGGTCTACACCCAGGCGGCGCACGACGAGGTGCTGCTCACGACGAAACCCCTGCGGTTCCTCGGCACGCTGACCAAGGAACTGCACCCGCTGCCCAGCCAGGCCGTCGGCACCCTGCTGGCGCTGGCGGCCATGGAGGTGCCCGGGGCGGCCCGGGAAGCCGACATGCTCCAGCACGTCGCCCGCGACCTCACCCACACCGCGCTGCAGGGCCGCTGCGACGAGCCGTGGATCGACGCCATGCTCGAAACCGTGCAGCAACATCTCGCGGGCAGCCGCTCGACCCGGCTGCAACGGATGATGTACGGCGCCCTCGAGGCGCTGCTCGCGGTGGATGCGGAGGCGCCACGCACCACCTCGCTCCGGCAGCGCTGCCGGGCCATCGGCTACGACAACAACGCCTCCTCGCACGTCGCCACCGCCCTGAAGCTGGCCGGCGGACCGGCACCGGCGACGCAACCGCTGAGCTGGGGCCAGGACACCGGCAGCCACCGGATCATCACCCCGCGCGGCCCGGCCGGCACGACCGCCGGCCCGATCGCGACGTGGCGGAGCGCCGGCGGGCGGCTCCGCCGGCGATTCTCCGGCTGGTCGCCCGTCTACATCGCCGGGGCCGCCGTGGCCGTCGCCGTGCTCGGCTCCGCCGGGGCGTTCCTCGTCATCCGCATGGACGGCACGGCACCCGAGCGGCCGCTGCCGACCCAGGCGGCGGTGGCCAGCACCACCGGCGTGCCGCTGCAATCCACGAAGATCCCCCTGCCGCCGCGTGGCCCCCGCGAACAGACCAGCGACGACAGGCGGAAGTTCCTGGAGGAGTTCCGCAAGAAGGTGCCGTCGAACGCCGTACCGTCCGTGATCATACTGGTCAGCTACGGCGGCGACCCGCTCCGGGCCGAGCACCTGAAGGAGGCGCTCGGTACCTCCCAGGAGCTGACGGGCGTGCCGGTCCAGACCGAGAACGCCAGCGCGTCGCCGGCCGGCGACGCGCAACCCGGTTGGCTGATCGGCACCGTGCACTACAACCGGTGAGACAGCGAAGGGGTAGGGCCGCCCGGCTCTACCCCTTCGTCACGGACGCCTACTTGAAGCGCCACCGCGGCACAGTGCCATCGGTGCCGTGCTCCGGTTCCGGCTCCGGCAGGGCCACGGAGGTACCGGAACTCATCGGGCGGGTCGCCGACTCGTCCGCCGGCCAGTCGTTGTAGCCCGTACGGTCCGGCTTGGCCCGGCGCGGCATCGGGAACCGCAGCGTACGGCGGGTCGCGGTCTCCGCCGCCCCGCCACCGTTCAGCCGGTGCAGTTCCTCGCTGCGCCACCGGTCCAGCTCGCGCTTGCGGATCTCGGTCTGCACGTGCGTCTCGCGCCCGGCGGTCTCCTTGCGGATCTGCTCCTGCCGCTTCCCCTGGGCCTCGAGCTCCTGGCGCTCCTGCTCGCGCTCGAACTCGATCCGGGTACGGGCCGCCTGCACGTCGCTCTTCTCCGCGGTGGCCAGGATCTCGTCGTACGCGGTCGGCGGCCCGATGTTGAGCAGGAACTTCGTCAGCACCGGCAGGATCTCGATGGCGGTGATGAACAACAGCAACGTCAGATACGCGGTCTTCAGCGTCGCGTTGCTGTCGGTGATCTGGCTGAGCGCCTCCAACTGCGCGAGCAGGCCGCGGTCGTTGCCGCTGTCGATCAGATAGCGGTCCTCCTCGGCCTGCTTCAGGCTCTTGAGCCGGGCCAGCTCTGCTTCCTTGGTGGCGAGCTCGCCCTGCGCGGTGGCCTGCTCCTTGCTGCTCGTGGACTTCTGCCGCTCCAGGGCGGCACCGCGGGACCGTTCCAGCTTCTCCTTGGCCGCGTCCCGCTGCTCCCGCAGCTCACCGGCGGCCTTGAGCTTGGTCTTGTACGCGGGCCCGCCGCCCTTCTGGCCGGTCCCGTCCGTGCCGTCGAACTCCGCGATCGCCTTCGCCCGCGCCTCGCTGTACCGCTTGTCCAGCGCGTCGTACTCGGCCTGGTCGCGAACCACCGCCGGGTCCTTGCCCACCAGGTCCTCGACCAGCGAACCGGCCGCGACCTGCTGCAGCTTGGTGACCTCCGCCTGCAGGCCGGGGATGACGACGAAGCGCGCGTCGGATCTGAGCCGCTGCTCGTAGGTGTTGCGCTCGACCTGCTGGGTGACCGTGAGCTGGGCCTGGATCTCCCGCTGGAAGATCCACAGCACCAGCGGCGTCGAGACCACTGCGCCGATCACCAGCGCCAGCAGGATCCGGGGCACCAGCGTGGCCAGGTTCTGCCACCAGAGCTCGCGGCGGCCCGCCGCGGCGACGAGCCACCGGTCCAGGTTGGCGATGGCCAGCGCCCACAGGACGGCGATCAGCACGGACACCGCCAGCGGTGCCCGTACCCCCGAGTGCAGGGCGAAGCCCGCGGAGAGCCCGGCCATGCCGGCGGTCGTGAGAACGACGCCGCCCAGGCCGGAGTATTTGCGTTTCTCGCGGGGGCTGCGTGACAACGTGTCGGGATCGGCACCGGAGAGCCAGATCAGAAGACCTCGCCGCGGGGGCATGATTTCCTTTTTTGTGCTTCCAGCCACTGACTGTCGACTCCCGTCGGGCCACCACAAAGCGTCGGAACCGACTCTTGGTGTCCACTATCTCCGGCCCCGCCGAACAGGGAAATCCCCCGTAGGCGTGGCGCCTACGGGGGATCAACGACAATGGCGAGCAGCGGTTACAGGCCCCAGGCGGAGAAGACTTCGCGGGCCGCGTCGGAGCCGGCCTGCGCCTTGCCGCCGTCCCAGACGAAACCGGCCAGCAGCCGCAGCGCGTCGACCGGATCGCCCGAACCCTCGAGCTTGCCGTCGGCCAGCCGCCAACCGCCGAGCTCGTCGCCGCCGGCGGGAATCCGCGCCGCCGACGCCTCGCCGAACAGACCCGACAGGTCCGCCGAGACGAACGTCGGCCGCCGCTCCGGCGGGGCCGCGAGCAGCTCCGCCGGCCCGCTGACGCCGGTCAGCACCAGCAGGCTGTCCATGCCCGCGCCGACCGCGCCCTCGATGTCGGTATCCAGCCGGTCGCCGACCGCCAGCGGCCGCTGCGACTTCGACAGCGACGCCGCGGTGGAGAACAACGCCGGCGCCGGCTTGCCCACGACCACATCGGGCTCGCGGTCCAGCGCCGTACGCAGCACCGAGACCAGCGAGCCGTTGCCCGGCAGCGGGCCGCGCGGGCTCGGCAGGGTGCGGTCGGTGTTGGTCGCCATCCACAGCGCACCGGCCCGCACCGCCAGCGACGCCTCGGCCAGGACCTTCCAGCCGACATCCGGGCCGTAGCCCTGCACGACCGCGACCGGCTCATCCGCCAGCCGCTCGACCGGCACGAGGCCGGCGTCCCGCACCTCAGCCCGCAACGCCTCCGCACCGACGACCAGCACCGGGGAGCCCGCGGGCAACCGCTCGGCCAGCATGGCGGCCGCCGCACCGGCCGAGGTCAGCACCTCGTCGGCGACGGCGGACACCCCCATACCGGTCAGCAGGGCGGCGACGTCGGGGGCACGCCGCGACGCGTTGTTCGTCGCGTACGCGATCGCCGTGCCGGCCGAGCGCAGCCGCTCGACCGCCTCGGCCGCACCGTCGATCGGCTTGTCGATCAGGTAGATAACCCCGTCCAGGTCGAAGATGACCAGGTCGTACGCCTCGACCAGGCTCACGCTTCCGGCTCCTTGTCGCCCTTCGCCGGGCGCTCGGACTCCTCGCCCACCGGTGCGACGTCGGCGTCCGCCGGCTCGTCGCCCGCCGGGGTGTCGGTGGCCTGCGCCTCCGTCACCTCGTCGTCGTCGTCGTCATCGTCGTCATCGTCGTCGTCTTCGTCGTCGTCGTCTTCGTCGTCGTCGTCGTCTTCGTCTTCGTCTTCGTCGTCGTCGTCATCGGCGTCGTCGGCGTCGTCGGCGTCGTCGGCGTCGTCGGCGTCGTCGTCATCGGCGGCGTCGTCGTCATCGGCGTCGGTGCTGGGCTGGTCGGAGTCGGCGACCGGGGTGTCGCCGGTCTCGTCGTCCTCGTCCTCGTTGTCGTCGCCCTCGATGGTGACGCCGTCGAGTTCGAGCAGCCGCTCGGCCGCGTCGGTGAGGCTGTCCTCGTCAGCTGCCGCAGCCCGCGCGAACCACTCCCGGGCCTCCTCACGCCGGCCGGCGGCGAGCAGCGCGTCGGCATAGGCGTACCGCAGCCGGACCGCCCACTCGCCGTCCTCGTCGGCGGTCAGCTCACGAACCTGCAGCATCGCCACGGCGGCGTCGTGCTGGCCGAGGTCACCCCGCGCGCCGGCCGCCACGATCAGCAGCTCGATCGCGCCCGCCTTGTCCAGCGACTCCTTGTCCGCGCCGCGGAAGAGATCAATCGCCCGTTCCGGGCGACCCAGGGCGCGCTCACAGTCGGCAAGCTCGGCCAGGTGCGTCTGCCGGCCCGTCATCCGGTGGTACGTCCGCAGCTCGGCGATCGCCGTGGTCCAGTCCCCCACGGCGTACGCGGCGAGCCCGACAGCCTCCCGCACGACCGCGATCCGCGAGGCCAGCCGCCGCGCGGCGATGGCATGCTGCAACGCCAGCTCGGAGTCCTCGTCGATGATCTGGCCGGCGGCCACGAGGTGCCGGGCGACCAGGTCGGCGGTGTCACGCGAAAGGCTCAGCAGCTCGGAACGGACCTCCTTGTCGAGGTCGGTCGCCACGATGTCGTCGGGCAGCTCCGGAGCCTTGAACGCGGCCTGCTGCGGCTCGGACTGCTCGAAGCCACGCTCGCCACGGGGCCCACGGTCGTCGCGCGGAGCCTCGTCCCGAGGTCCACGGTCATCGCGGGCGCCACGGTCATCGCGGGCGCCACGGTCGTCCCGAGGTCCACGGTCATCGCGAGGGCCACGGTCATCGCGAGGGCCACGGTCGTCCCGAGGTCCACGGTCGTCTCGCGGGCCACGGTCGCGGAAGCTGCCGTCGCGGGGGCCCCGGTCGCTGGTGCTGCGGTCGTCGCGCGTCCCGCGGTATCCGCCCCGGTCGCCGCCGCTGCCGCCCTGGTAGCCGCCACGGTCACGGTCGCCGCCACGGAAGCCGCCGCCGCCCTGGGGCCGGTCACCCTGCGGACGGTCACCCTGGGGCCGGTCGGTCTGCGGACGGTCGCTGCGGAAGCCGCTGTCGCTGCGGTTGCCCGGCCGGTCGCCGCCACCGGAGTAGCCGCCGCCGTCCCGGCTGCCGCCCTGGTAGCCGCCACGGTCACGGTCGCCGCCCTGGGGACGATCTCCCCGGTAGCCGCCGGAACCACCCTGGAAGCTGCTGCGCGAGCCGCCCTCGGAACGCTCTCCGCCACGGTAACCGCCCCGGTCGCCGCCCTGCGGACGATCGCCACCGCTACGGAAGCCACCACCCTGCGGACGATCGCCACCGCGGTATCCGCCACGGTCGCCGCCACCCTGATAGCCGCCACGGTCGCCGCCCTGCGGACGATCGCCACCACTGCGGAAACCGCCGCTCTGCGGACGGTCACCACCGCTACGGAAACCGCCACCCTGCGGACGGTCACCACCACTCCGATAGCCGCCCCGGTCGCCGCCACCGGAGTAGCCACCACGGTCACGGTCGCCGCCACCCTGATAGCCGCCACGGTCGCCGCCCTGCGGACGGTCACCACCGCTACGGAAGCCACCACCCTGCGGACGATCGCCACCACTGCGGAAGCCACCACCCTGCGGACGGTCACCGCCACTGCGGTAGCCGCCGCTCTGGGGACGGTCACCACCACTGCGGTAGCCGCCGCTCTGGGGACGGTCGCCACCGCTGCGGAAGCCACCGGACGAACCGCCACGGTCCCGGTCGCCGCCACCCTGATAGCCACCACGGTCGCCGCCCTGCGGACGGTCACCGCCACTGCGGAAGCCACCGGACGAACCGCCACGGTCGCCGCCGCTGCGGAAGCCACCGCCCTGGGGACGGTCACCGCCACTACGGAAACCGCCGCCCTGGGGACGGTCGCCGCCGCTGCGGAAGCCACCGCCCTGCGGACGATCGCCGCCACTGCGGAAACCACCGGACGAACCGCCACGGTCACGGTCGCCGCCACCCTGGTAGCCACCACGGTCACGGTCGCCGCCGCGGAAGCCACCTCGATCACCGCCGCCGGACGAGCCGCCTCGGAAACCGCCGGACGAGCCGCCTCGGTCACCCCCGGACGAACCGCCGCGGTCACCGCCGCGGAATCCGCCTCGGTCACCGCCGTCGCGGCGCGGAGGCCCGCCTCGGTCTCCCCGGTCACCACGGGGGTTCGCGCCGGAGCCTCCGTCGCGACTGCGGCCGGCCCGGCCTTCGTCGTCGCGGTTGCTGGAGCCGCCGTCCTGCGGTCCTGGGTTCACGGGTCAAGTCCTTCCAAGTTCGGCGGCCCACACGACGTCGGCGGGGCTGCCGGAGCACATCAAGTACGGAGCGGTTCACTACGGGTGGTGCACAGGTCGTTCAGGTGCCGGGACTGCCATCAGGCGCGGGGCGCGAACCGAGCGCGCGCCCATCCAACGCTACTAGGGCCCTGACGCACAAAAGCAGTCGAGGGCCAACCCCCATGGGGAAGGCCCTCGACTGTACGTTAAGTCCGGCGGCGTCCTACTCTCCCACACCCTCCCGAGTGCAGTACCATCGGCGCTGGAGGGCTTAGCTTCCGGGTTCGGAATGAGACCGGGCGTTTCCCCTCCGCTATAACCACCGAAACAGCTGCCAGCAATCACAAACAACACCATGACCGGTTGTTTGTAAGCTGTGAATCACACAGTGGACGCGTAGCACAAAGTTTAGGGTAGTTAAGCCCTCGGCCTATTAGTACCGGTCGACTGAACCTATTACTAGGCTTACATCTCCGGCCTATCAACCCAGTAGTCTAGCTGGGGGCCTTACCCACTCAAAGGTGGTGGGATACCTCATCTCGAAGCGAGCTTCCCGCTTAGATGCTTTCAGCGGTTATCCCTTCCGAACGTAGCCAACCAGCCGTGCCCCTGGCGGGACAACTGGCACACCAGAGGTTCGTCCGTCCCGGTCCTCTCGTACTAGGGACAGCCCTT